>NZ_JBEXWK010000045.1:0-48787 GCF_040629815.1 Streptomyces sp. NPDC005878 | reverse complement strand
GTGAACGGGCCGGGTGAGGCGCGTGAGGCGGATCTGGGGGTGGCTTCCGGCAACGGCAAGGGGCAGATCTTCGTGAAGGGGGAGGTCATCAAGACCGTCCCGGAGTCGAAGATCGTGGAGACGCTGATCGAGGAAGCGATGAAGATCGCGGAGCAGATGGAGCGGGATGGGGTGGGGTCGGGGGACCCCCAGGTGTCCGTAACGGGATGAGCCCCTCCCGCCCCTGGGTAACCCCCACCCCGCCCCTTCCCTAAACCCTCCGGGGGCCCGGTGGGGCCGCACCCCGGCCCCCTCCCGCTTCGGGGCTGCGCCCCGGGCCCCGTCTTTCGTGTGCGGACCGTGCTGGGTTGCTCGCGCAGTTCCCCGCGCCCCTAGGCATTTAGGGGCGCGGGGAACTGCGCGCTCAGCCACGAACAACCCGCAGCCGACTACCGGCCCCGTCAGCCGTCAGGGGGCGCGGGGAACGGCGCGACCAGCCCTCCACCGGCCCGCAGCCGACCACCGGCCCCGTCAGGAGGCGCGGGGAACGGCGCGAGCAACCCACCACCGGCCCGCGGTCGACCACCGGGCCTTGAAGGGGCGCGGGGAACTGCGCGAGCAAGCCTCCACGGCCCGCAGGCGGCCACCGGGTCAAGGTGAGGTGCCCCGCGCCCGTAGGCGCATCCCGGGTCGGGGGCGGGGCACGGGGCAAGAGGGGCGGGCGGGGGCGCATACGCCCCCCGGCCCACCGGCCCCGCATCAACCCCACCCCGCCGGGTACAGTGCGGAGATCAGCAGACCGTATGGTGAGGCCCCACGTGTTGACGCAGACCACCACCCGGGTCCTCGAACCCGGTGACCTCGGCGCGGCGCTCGCCGTTCTGGAGAGCGAGCCGGTCGCCAACGCCTTCGTGGCCTCGCGCGTCCAGATCGCCGGCCTCGACCCCTGGCGGCTCGGCGGCGAGATGTGGGGCTGGTACGCGGGCGGCAGGCTCCGCTCGCTCTGCTACTCCGGCGCCAACCTCGTCCCCATCTGCGCCACCCCCGAAGCCGTCCGCGCCTTCGCCGACCGCGCCCGCCGCACCGGCCGCCGCTGCTCCTCCATCGTCGGCCCGGCCGAGCCCACCGCCCTGCTCTGGAAGCTCCTGGAGCCGCACTGGGGACCCGCCCGCGACGTCCGCTCGCACCAGCCGCTGATGGTCACCGAGCGCATGCCGGACGACATAGAACCCGACCCGTACGTCCGCAGGATCCGCAAGGACGAAATGGACGTGATCATGCCCGCGTGCGTGGCCATGTTCACCGAGGAGGTCGGCGTCTCCCCGATGGCGGGCGACGGCGGACTGCTCTACCAGGCCCGC
Source organism: Streptomyces sp. NPDC005878 (assembly GCF_040629815.1). Lineage (NCBI taxonomy): Bacteria > Bacillati > Actinomycetota > Actinomycetes > Kitasatosporales > Streptomycetaceae > Streptomyces > Streptomyces sp. NPDC005878. The sequence goes on along the minus strand of NZ_JBEXWK010000045.1, from coordinate 47,447 downwards.
GTCGCCGAACTCGTCGGATCGGGGCGCTCCTTCGCCCGCGTCGAGGACGGCAAGGTCGTCTTCAAGGCCGAGATCGGCGCCGCCACCACGCGCGCGTGCCAGATCCAGGGCGTCTGGGTCGCCCCCGAGTACCGGGGCCAGGGCCTCTCCGTCACCGGCATGGCCGCCGTCCTGCGCTACGCCCTCGCCGACGTCGCCCCCGTCGTGAGCCTCTACGTGAACGACTTCAACACCGCGGCCCGCGCCTGCTACCGCCGCGTCGGCTTCCGTGAGACCGGCGCTTTCATGAGCGTGCTCTTCTGACACTCTCTGCGGAGAGTCGTCGGACAGTAGGGTGCGGCCATGGCACCTTCCTTTGGAGGCGGTCCCCGGAACCCCGAGGTGACGGTCACACCGCTCGACCTCGCCGCCCACGTGGACGAGGCCCTCGCCGTGCAGGCGGTCGCCTTCGGGCTCAGCCCGGAGGAGGTCGGCGTACGCCGCCACATCGTGCTGCGCCACCTCGCCACCCCCGGCGCGCGCGCCCTGGGCGCCCTCACCCCCGACGGAACGCTCGTCGGGTTCGTGTACGGGATGCCCAACGACCGCGCCCACTGGTGGTCCACGGTCGTCGAACCGTATCTGCGCCACAACGGCACCGACGCCTGGCTCGACGACTCCTTCGTGATCACCGAACTCCACGTCCACCCCTCCCACCAGGGCCGGGGCGTCGGCCGCGAGCTCATCACCCGGATCACCGACAGCGCCACCGAGCCCCGGTCGATCCTCTCCGCGATCGACACCGAGAGCCCGGCACGGGCGCTCTACCGCGCGCTGGGCTACCTCGACCTCGCCGGGCAGGTCCACTTCCCGAGCGCGTCCAGGCCGTACGCCGTGATGGGCGCGCACCTGCCGCTGCGCCGGCCGTAAACCGATTTCCACGCGCGCGTGGCGCGCGGATAACCTCCTGAGACCACCCGTGTACGTACAGGAGATATCCCCATGGCAGCCGCCCAGGTCCAGCGCATGTCCCGTCTGATGGTCAAGACACTGCGCGACGACCCGGCGGACGCCGAGACGCTCAGCCACAAGCTGCTGGTGCGCGCCGGATACGTACGGCGCAACGCGGCCGGCGTCTGGAGCTGGCTGCCGCTCGGCAAGAAGGTCCTGGACAACATCTCCCACATCGTGCGCGAGGAGATGGACGCCATCGGTGCCCAGGAGGTGCTGCTGCCGGCGCTGCTGCCCAAGGAGGCGTACGAGGCGAGCGGCCGCTGGGACGAGTACGGCGACCTGCTGTTCCGGCTGAAGGACCGCAAGGGCGGCGACTACCTGCTCGGGCCCACGCACGAGGAGATCTTCACCCAGACCGTCAAGGACCAGTGCACGTCCTACAAGGACCTGCCGGTGATGCTCTACCAGATCCAGACCAAGTACCGCGACGAGGCGCGGCCCCGCTCCGGCGTGCTGCGCGGGCGCGAGTTCCAGATGAAGGACTCGTACTCGTTCGACACGACGGACGAGGGCCTGGCCGCGTCGTACGCGCTGCACCGCGAGGCGTACCGGAAGATCTTCGCGCGTCTCGGGCTCGACTACCGGATCGTCTCCGCGGTGTCGGGGGCGATGGGCGGCTCGGCGTCGGAGGAGTTCCTGGCCCCGGCCGCCGCCGGCGAGGACACGTTCGTGGACTGCCCGGCGTGCGACTACGCGGCGAACACCGAGGCGGTGACCTTCGCGGCGGCCCCCGTGGACGCGGCCGCGGCCGCCGCCGGGGCCGGCCCGGTCGAGGAGCTGGACACCCCCGACACCCCCACGATCGAGTCCCTGGCGGCCCACCTGGGCGTGCCCGCCTCGGCCACCCTGAAGAACCTGCTGGTCAAGGTGGACGGGGAGATCGTGGCGGTCGGCGTGCCCGGCGACCGCGAGGTGGACCTGGGCAAGCTCGGCGAGCACCTGGCGCCGGCCGTGGTGGAGCTGGTGACGGCGGAGGACTTCGCGGACCGGCCCGACCTCGTACGGGGCTACGTCGGCCCGCAGGGGCTCGACAAGGTCCGCTACATCGCCGACCCCCGGGTGGCGCCGGGGACGGCGTGGGTGACGGGTGCGAACAAGGCGGACACACACGCCCGGAACGTCGTGTGCGGCCGTGACTTCGAGGTCGACGAGTACCTCGACGTGGTCGTCGTCCAGGAGGGCGACCCGTGCCCCGCGTGCGGCGCGGGGCTGCGGCTGGACCGGGCGATCGAGATCGGCCACATCTTCCAGCTGGGGCGCAAGTACGCGGACACCTTCCAGCTCGACGTCCTCGGCCAGCAGGGCAAGCCGGTGCGGGTGACGATGGGCTCGTACGGGATCGGCATCTCGCGGGCCGTGGCCGCGCTGGCCGAGCAGACCGCCGACGAGCACGGGCTGTGCTGGCCCGCGGAGGTCGCGCCCGCGGACGTCCACGTGGTGGCGGCGGGCAAGGCGCTCCAGACGGAGGTGGCGCTGGACGCCGCGGAGCGGCTGGCGGCGGCGGGGCTGCGGGTCCTGGTCGACGACCGGGCCGGGGTGTCGCCCGGGGTGAAGTTCACCGACGCGGAGCTGCTGGGGGTACCGAAGATCCTGGTCGCGGGGCGGCGGGCCGGGGAGGGTGTGCTGGAGCTGAAGGATCGGCGGACGGGGGAGCGGGAGGAGATGTCGGTCGAGGACGCGGTGACCCGCCTGCGCGGCTGACCCCCCGGGGCCCGCGCCCCGCCCCCCTCGCGGGGCCTGCGGCCGCCGCTCTCCCCCCTGGCGGGGCCTGCGGCCGCCGCCCTCCCCGCAACCCGCTGCGTCACCTGCGGGCCGGTGGTGGGCTGGTCGCGCAGTTCCCCGCGCCCCTGGGGGGTTGGTTGTCTGCGGGCGGGTGGGGGTTGCTCGCGCAGTTCCCCGCGCCCCTTGAAGGGCCGGTGGTTGTCCTGCGGGCCGGTGGTGGGCTGATCGCGCAGTTCCCCGCGCCCCTTATCGGCCGGATGCCGGCTGTCGGCTGCGGGCCGGTGGTGGGCTGGTCGCGCAGTTCCCCGCGCCCCATGAAGGGCCGGTGGTTGTCCTGCGGGTTCGGTGGGGGCTTGTCGCGCAGTTCCCCGCGCCCCTCGAGGGGCCGGTGGGTGTCCTGCGGGTTCGGTGGGGGCTTGTCGCGCAGTTCCCCGCGCCCCTGGGGGGTTGGCTGTCTGCGGGCCGGTGGTGGGCTGGTCGCGCAGTTCCCCGCGCCCCTGGGGAGCCCGGGGCGCGGGGGACAGAGCGTCAGCCCCAGCACCTTCCACGACCCCCCGAACCCCGTCCCGCCAAGGGGCGCGGGGAACTGCGCGAGCAACCCCCACCGGCCCGCAGATGAACTCCCGGCCGCCAAGGGGCGCGGGGAACTGCGCGAGCAACCCCCGCCGGCCCGCAGGCGAATTCCCGGCCGATGAGGGGCGCGGGGAACTGCGCGAGCAACCGTCCACCGGCCCGCAGATGAACTCCCGGCCGCCAAGGGGCGCGGGGAACTGCGCGAGCAACCGTCCACCGGCCCGCAGACGAAATCCCGGCCTGCCAGGGGCGCGAGCAACCGTCCCACCGGCCCGCAGGGGCATCCCCGGTCGTAGGCGGCACCCCTACAGCCAGCCCGCGAACTCCAGTAGTAGTTCCGCGTCCTGGGTGCGGCCCGCCGCTCTCGCTCGGAGGCCCGACTCCACCGCCCGGAACAGCGTCCAGCCGTGCAGCCGCGTCGCGTCGACCTCCAGCGCGTCCGCCAGTTTGTTGACCCGGCGGCGTGCCACCGACGCGCCGCTGGGGGCCGCGATCAGGTCCTCCACCCGGTCGCGCACCAAACGCGCCAGGTCGTAGGCCCGTTCGCCCACCAGCGGCTCCGGACCCACCGTCAGCCAGGGCGCGCGCTCGGCCGAAAGCACCTTGCTCTGGCGGAAGTTGCCGTGCAGGAGCAGCTCCTCCGGCGGGGCGGCCGCCAGGGCGTCGCGGGCGGCCAGGGCCGCCTCCGCCAGGGGCGCCAGTTCGGACGGCAACCCGGCCCGCATCGGGACCGACTGACGCTCCGTCCGCTCCGCCACCGACTCGAACGCGTGGCCCCCGGGCGGCTCCACCCACAGGCGGCGCAGCGTCCCCGCCGCCTCCAGCAGGGCCTTCGCCTCGGGCAGCGAGCGCAGGGACACCTCGGGGTGCAGGCGCTCCAGCAGGAGGGAGCCCTGGACCGGATCCTCCTCCAGGAGCCGCGCCGCGCCCCAGCCGGCCCAGTGCTCCAGCGCCGCCCGCTCCAGCTCCGGCCGCGCCTCGGCGGGCGCCAGCTTCAGGGCCGCGGGCGTACCGTCCTCGCGCCGTACGAGCAGGACCAGGCTGCTGCGGCCGCCGGGCGCCTGCACCCGCTCCACCGTCAGCCCGCGCCCCGCCACCGCCGCGTCCGCGAGCTCGGGCAGCCGCCCCAGCCAGCGCGCGGCGACGGCGTCCCCGTACGTCTCGCCGAGCGCGCGCACCAGCCGCTCAGGCGGTTCGAAAGCCATACGTGCGTCGTCCCTTGGTCAGCTACCGGTCGGGCCCGGACGTTCGGCGAGCCCCGGAAAGGCTACGCTGCCGCCCCGCCACCGCCCCGCCCGCACCGCCGCCTCCCGCAGCGCGACCGCGGCCTCCTGGCGCAGCGGGCCCTCGGCCGCGCGGACGAGATCGGAGTAGACCCCGGCCACCCGGTCCTCCAGCTCGGCCGCGAGCCGTACCGCGGCCGCCGTGTCCGGCACCGGGAACGGCAGCGCGTACGCGGGCGCGGAGGCGACCGGGGTGGCGCCCAGGTCGCGCACGGTCCGGGTGAGCGCGTCGCGCCGGGCGCGGTGGGCGGCGTACGCCTCCCGCGCCTCGGCCCCGCGCGGCTCGTCGACGCGGCCGCCCAGCACCCCGTACCCGTACACCGCCGCGTGCTCCGCGGCGAGCGCCGCCTGGGCCGCCTCCAGGGCGGGCATCAGAACCGGCATCAGGTTCCCTCCCGCCGGGTCAGCAGATACGCGTGGACCGCGCCCGCGGCCGCCACCGAGGCCAGCAGCCGGGCGAGTTCGGGCGGCGCCGCGGTGAGCGCGGCCAGGTGCCCGTCGGAGATCCGGCGCGCGGTCGCCGCCAGCTCTCCCAGCGCCTCGGCGGGGTCGGCGGGGACGGGCGGGCCGGGCGGGGAGGGCCGCGGGCGGGTGCCCGCGAGCGCCGCCGCGTGCTGGGCCGCCTCCTCGCGCAGGGGGGCGAGCCGGTCCCGTACCCCCGGATGGCGCAGCGACACCGCCTCGTACCGGTCGCGCAGCTCCGCGCTCGCCGCCGCGGTCCGCAGGCGCAGGGCCGCCTCGGCGCGCGCCTTCTGTGCGCGTTCGCGCTCCCGCGTGCTTCGGCCGCCGCCTTGTGCGCCGTCGTCCGAGCAGGCGGACAGCAGCCCGGCCGCGGCGGCCGCGCCGGTCGCCGCGAGGGCGGCTCTGCGGGAGGTCACCGTCCTGCTCACCGGCACGTCTGTCTCCCCTGCGGGCTCCGGCCCCGGGGGCCGTCATGTGATCACCGCAGGCGAGCGTACCCGCGCCGGGCACCGGGTGGACGGCAACACCCCCCGGGACCGGATACCCTTTGATTCGACACGCGACGAACCCACAACAGCACACGCGGCCGAGGAGTCACCCGGATGAGCACGACCCAGAGCGAGAGGCTGCGCGGACTGCTGGAACCGCTCGTCAGCGCCAAGGACCTCGATCTCGAGGAGATCGAGGTCTCCCGGGCAGGACGCCGCCGTACGCTGCGGATCGTCGTGGACTCCGACGAGGGCGTGGAGCTGGACACCTGTGCCGAGCTGAGCCGCGCCGTCTCCGACGCGCTCGACGAGAGCGACGTGATGGGCGACGAGGAGTACGTCCTCGAAGTCACCTCGCCCGGCGCCGAGCGCCCCCTCTCCGAACCGCGCCACTACGTCCGCGCCACCGGGCGGCTCGCCCGGCTGACGCTGAACGAGGGCGGCGAGCTGGTCGCACGCGTCCTGAGCGCCGACGAGGAGGGCGTGGACCTGGAGGTCCCGGGTGTGAAGGGCCGCAAGGCCACCGCCCGCCGCCTCGCGTTCTCCGAGATCGCCAAGGCGCGTGTCGAAATCGAGTTCAACCGCAAGGACAAGAAGGAAGAGGAGGCGTAGCCATGGACATCGACATGAGTGCCCTGCGGGGTTTGGTACGGGAGAAGGAGATCTCCTTCGACCTGCTGGTCGAGGCCATCGAGTCGGCCCTCCTCATCGCCTACCACCGCACCGAGGGAAGCTTCCGCCGCGCGCGCGTGCAGCTCGACCGCGAGAACGGTCATGTGACCGTGTGGGCGAAGGAAGACCCGGCCGACCTGGAAGAGGGCCAGGAGGCCAAGGAGTTCGACGACACCCCGACCGGTTTCGGCCGGATCGCCGCCACCACCGCCAAGCAGGTCATCCTCCAGCGTCTGCGTGACGCCGAGGACGACATCACCTTCGGTGAGTTCGCCGGGCGCGAGGGCGACGTGATCACCGGTGTCGTCCAGCAGGGCAAGGACCCCAAGAACGTCCTGGTCGACATCGGCAAGATGGAGGCCATGCTCCCCGTGCAGGAGCAGGTGCCGGGCGAGGACTACGTCCACGGACTGCGCCTTCGTACGTATGTCGTACGGGTGGCGAAGGGCGTGCGCGGTCCCTCGGTGACCCTGTCGCGCACCCACCCCAACCTGGTGAAGAAGCTCTTCGCCCTGGAGGTGCCGGAGATCGCGGACGGTTCGGTGGAGATCACCGCCATCGCCCGTGAGGCCGGTCACCGCACGAAGATCGCCGTCCGTTCGACGCGCTCGGGCATCAACCCCAAGGGCGCCTGCATCGGCCCGATGGGCAGCCGGGTGCGCAACGTCATGGCCGAGCTGCACGGTGAGAAGATCGACATCGTCGACTGGTCGGACGACCCGGCCGAGATGGTGGCGAACGCGCTCTCCCCGGCCCGGGTCTCCCGTGTCGAGGTCGTGGACATGGCGGCCCGCTCCGCCCGGGTGACCGTGCCGGACTACCAGCTCTCGCTGGCCATCGGCAAGGAGGGCCAGAACGCCCGCCTCGCCGCGCGGCTCACCGGCTGGCGCATCGACATCAGGCCGGACACGGAGCAGCCCTCCGAGCAGGACTGAACACGACGGCCGCGGGGTCCGGGAACAGACCGGGCCCCGCTGCTGTTGCCGTCATGGTGATCTTTTAGGACAACGACCGTTCGATTTTTGCCCCAAAGGGGTGAGGTCGGTACGGGGAGGTAGACTTAAACGTGTCTGGCCGGACGCCTGCCCGCGCATGCCCCGAACGCACCTGTGTCGGGTGCCGGGAGCGAGCGGCCAAGACCGATTTGCTGCGCATCGTGGAGGTCGAGGGCGCTTGCGTCCCCGATCCTCGCGGTACGCTGCCCGGCCGGGGTGCGTACGTTCACCCCGCCTCGGTCTGTCTGGACCTGGCGGTCCGCCGCCGGGCGCTCTCCCGGGCCTTCAGGGTCAAGGAGCAGCTGGACAGCGAGGCTGTGCGTCAGCACGTCGAGCAGGCAGCACCGTAAGAAGAAGTACGGCACGGAACACCGTGCGGTCAGGTACCTCGCGAGTTGGAAGTAGGTCGAGATTGCGATGAGCACTCGATGAGTACGCGATGAGTACGCCCATGAAGTAGCGACGGTCCGGCGGTAACCCGGACCTAAAAGGAGCGAAGTGGCTAAGGTCCGGGTATACGAACTCGCCAAGGAGTTCGGAGTGGAGAGCAAGGTCGTCATGGCCAAGCTCCAAGAACTCGGTGAATTCGTCCGTTCGGCGTCCTCGACGATCGAGGCCCCCGTTGTACGCAAGCTGACCGACGCTTTGCAGGGACCCGGCGGCAACGCCGGCAAGTCCGCCGCGAAGCCCGGCGCGCCCCGCAAGGCCGCGCCCGCCAAGCCCGCCGCGCCCTCCCCGGCGCAGGCGGCACGTCCCGCTGCCCCCAAGCCCGGCGCCCCGGCCCCCAAGCCGGCCGCCGCCGAGGCCCCCAAGAGCAGCACCCCGTCCACGGCGCCGGCCCCCGGCCCGCGTCCGGGCCCCAAGCCCGCGCCGGCCAAGCCCGCCCCGGCGGCTCCGGTCCCCGCGGCCGAGTTCTCGGCTCCGGCGGCTGCTCAGGCCCCCGCGCCGCAGCAGCAGCAGGCCCCGCGTCCCGCGGGTGCCACCCCCGGCCCGCGTCCGGCCGCCCGTCCCGCCGCCTCCGGCGGTCAGGGCGAGCGTCAGGGCGGCGAGCGTCAGGGCGCCCGTCCGGGTGCCCCGCGTCCGCAGGGCCAGGGCGCCCCGCGTCCGGGCGGTGCCCGTCCCGCGGGTCCGCGTCCCGGCAACAACCCCTTCACCTCCGGCGGCTCCACCGGCATGGCGCGTCCGCAGACGCCCCGTCCCGGCGGCGGCGCGCCCCGTCCCGGCGGCGCAGGTGCCCCCGGTGGCGCCCCGCGTCCGCAGGGTGGTCCCGGTGGCGCTCCGCGTCCGCAGGGCCAGGGTGCTCCCTCCGGGCGTCCCACCCCGGGCGGCATGCCCCGTCCGCAGGGCGGCGCCCCGCGTCCGGGCGGTGCCCCGGGCGGTAACCGTCCGAACCCCGGCATGATGCCGCAGCGTCCGGCCGCGGGCCCGCGTCCCGGCGGCGGCCCCGGTGGCCGTGGTCCCGGTGGCCCTGGTGGCCGTCCGGGCGGCGCCGGCCGTCCCGCGGGCGGCGGCTTCGCCGGCCGTCCGGCAGGTCCCGGCGGCGGCGGTCGTCCCGGTGGTGGCGGTGGCTTCGGCGGCCGTCCCGGCGGTGGCGGTGGCGCTCCCGGTGGTGGCGGTGGCTTCGGCGGCGGTCGTCCCGGCTTCGCCGGTCGTCCCGGCGGCCCCGGTGGCCGTGGTGGCACGCAGGGTGCCTTCGGCCGTCCCGGCGGGCCCGCCCGTCGCGGTCGCAAGTCCAAGCGTCAGAGGCGCCAGGAGTACGAGGCCATGCAGGCCCCGTCCGTGGGCGGCGTGATGCTGCCTCGCGGCAACGGCGAGACCGTTCGCCTGTCGCGCGGTGCGTCCCTCACCGACTTCGCGGAGAAGATCAACGCCAACCCGGCGTCGCTGGTCGCGGTCATGATGAACCTCGGCGAGATGGTCACTGCCACGCAGTCCGTCTCCGACGAGACCCTCCAGCTCCTCGCGGGCGAGATGAACTACCAGGTTCAGATCGTCAGCCCGGAGGAGGAGGACCGCGAGCTGCTCGAGTCCTTCGACATCGAGTTCGGCGAGGACGAGGGCGGCGAGGAGTACCTCGTGGCGCGTCCGCCGGTCGTCACCGTCATGGGTCACGTCGACCACGGAAAGACCCGACTGCTCGACGCGATCCGCAAGACGAACGTCGTGGCGGGCGAGGCCGGTGGCATCACCCAGCACATCGGTGCCTACCAGGTCGGTACCGAGGTCAACGGTGAAGAGCGCAAGATCACCTTCATCGACACCCCGGGTCACGAGGCGTTCACCGCCATGCGTGCCCGTGGTGCCAAGTCGACCGACATCGCGATCCTCGTGGTCGCGGCCAACGACGGCGTCATGCCGCAGACGATCGAGGCGCTCAACCACGCCAAGGCCGCCGGCGTCCCGATCGTCGTCGCGGTCAACAAGATCGACGTCGAGGGTGCGGACCCGGTCAAGGTCCGCGGTCAGCTGACCGAGTTCGGTCTGGTGGCCGAGGAGTACGGCGGCGACACCATGTTCGTCGACATCTCCGCCAAGCAGGGTCTGCACATCGACTCCCTGCTGGAGGCCGTCGTCCTCACCGCCGACGCCTCGCTCGACCTGCGGGCCAACCCGGAGCAGGACGCGCAGGGCATCGCGATCGAGGCCCACCTCGACCGCGGTCGCGGCGCCGTCGCCACCGTCCTCGTCCAGCGCGGTACCCTCCGCGTCGGCGACACGATGGTCGCCGGTGACGCCTACGGCCGAGTCCGCGCCATGCTCGACGACAAGGGCGAGAACGTGGAAGAGGCGGGTCCCTCGACTCCGGTCCTCGTCCTCGGTCTCACCAACGTCCCGGGCGCCGGCGACAACTTCCTGGTGGTCGACGAGGACCGTACGGCCCGTCAGATCGCCGAGAAGCGCGCCGCCCGCGAGCGCAACGCGGCCTTCGCCAAGCGCACCCGCCGGGTGTCCCTCGAGGACCTCGACAAGGTGCTCAAGGCCGGTCTGGTCCAGGACCTCAACATCATCATCAAGGGCGACGCGTCCGGTGCGGTCGAGGCTCTCGAGTCCTCGCTGCTCCAGCTCGACGTCGGTGAAGAGGTCGACATCCGCGTCCTGCACCGCGGTGTGGGTGCGGTCACCGAGTCCGACATCGACCTGGCGATGGGCTCCGACGCCATCGTCATCGGCTACAACGTCCGTGCGGCCGGCCGTGCCGCGCAGATGGCGGAGCGCGAGGGCGTCGACGTCCGGTACTACTCGGTGATCTACCAGGCCATCGAGGAGATCGAGGCGGCCCTGAAGGGCATGCTGAAGCCGGAGTACGAGGAGGTCGAGCTCGGCACCGCGGAGATCCGCGAGGTCTTCCGCTCGTCCAAGCTCGGCAACATCGCGGGTGTCCTCATCCGCTCCGGCGAGGTCAAGCGGAACACGAAGGCCCGCCTCCTCCGGGACGGCAAGGTCATCGCGGAGAACCTCAACATCGAGGGTCTGCGCCGCTTCAAGGACGACGTCACCGAGATCCGCGAAGGCTTCGAGGGCGGTATCAACCTCGGAAACTTCAACGACATCAAGATCGACGACGTCATCGCGACGTACGAGATGCGCGAGAAGCCGCGCGGCTGATCGTCGCAGGTGAGTCGGGGCCGGTCGGCGGAGCTTATTTCCGTCGATCGGCCCCGGCCGTTGCGTGTACGGTTCTGATGTCCCCGCCACGTCATCGGCGGGGCCGTCTACCCCGGACCGGCGGGACATCCGGACATACATGTATGTGGGGACGCTGTCCTTCGATCTGCTCCTCGGCGACGTGCGGTCGCTGAAGGAGAAACGCTCCGTCGTCCGGCCGATCGTGGCCGAGCTCCAGCGCAAGTACGCGGTGAGCGCGGCGGAGACGGGCGCCCAGGACCTCCATCGCAGGGCCGAGATCGGCCTGGCGGTGGTCTCCGGTGACACGGGGCACCTCACGGACGTACTGGACCGGTGCGAGCGTCTGGTCGCCGCCCGGCCGGAGGTGGAGCTGCTGTCGGTGCGACGCAGGCTCCACAGTGACGAAGACTGAACACTGAGCTCGAGCAAGGCAAAGAAGGAGAAGGACCAGTGGCCGACAACGCGCGGGCGAAGAAGCTGGCGGACCTCATCCGGGAGGTGGTCGCCCAGAAGCTGCAGCGCGGCATCAAGGACCCGCGCCTCGGTACGCACGTGACCATCACGGACACCAGGGTCACCGGCGACCTGCGGGAGGCCACGGTCTTCTACACGGTCTACGGCGACGACGAGGACCGGGCCAGCGCGGCCGCCGGACTGGAGAGCGCCAAGGGCATCCTGCGCTCCGCGGTCGGGGCCGCCGCGGGCACCAAGTTCACGCCGACCCTGACCTTCGTGGCGGACGCCCTGCCGGAAAACGCCAAGACGATCGAGGACCTCCTCGACAAGGCGCGGGCCTCGGACGCCGCGGTGCGCGAGGTCTCCTCGGGCGCCAAGTACGCCGGCGACGCCGACCCGTACAAGAAGCCCGGTGAGGACGACGAGGACGACGAGGGTACCGCCGCCGAATGAGCAACGTAGAGAAGACGCCGGACGGCCTTGTCATCGTCGACAAGCCGTCCGGCTTCACCTCGCACGACGTCGTGGCCAAGATGCGCGGGATCGCCAGGACCCGCCGCGTCGGCCACGCGGGCACCCTGGACCCGATGGCGACGGGCGTGCTCGTCCTGGGCGTCGAGCGGGCCACCAAGCTGCTCGGGCACCTCGCCCTGACCGAGAAGGAGTACCTCGGTACGATCCGCCTCGGCCAGGACACGGTCACCGACGACGCCGAGGGTGAGATCACCTCGTCCACGGACGCCTCGAAGGTGACCCGCGAGGGCATCGACGCCGGGGTCGCGGCGCTGACCGGCGCCATCATGCAGGTCCCGTCGAAGGTCTCGGCCATCAAGATCGACGGCAAGCGCTCCTACGCGCGCGTGCGCGGCGGCGAGGAGTTCGAGATCCCGGCCCGGCCGGTCACCGTCTCCTCCTTCACCGTGTACGACGTGCGCGAGGCGGTCGCCGAGGACGGCACCCCCGTCGTCGACCTGGTCGTCTCGGTGGTCTGCTCCTCCGGTACGTACATCCGCGCCCTCGCCCGCGACCTGGGCGCCGGGCTCGGTGTCGGCGGACATCTGACAGCGCTGCGCCGCACCCGGGTCGGCCCCTACGGCCTGGACGCGGCCCGCACGCTCGACCAGCTCCAACAGGAGCTGACCGTGATGCCGGTCGCCGAGGCGGCGGCCGCCGCGTTCGCGCGCTGGGACGTGGACGAGCGGCGCGCCGGGCTGCTCCTGAACGGGGTGCGCCTGGACATGCCCGAGACGTACGTCAGCGGGAAGCCGGTCGCCGTGTACGGGCCGGGCGAGCGGCTCCTGGCGCTGGTGGAGAGCCAGCGCGGCAAGGCCAAGAGCCTGGCGGTGTTCGGCTAGGAGCGCTTCGGCGGCCGCGGCCGGGACCCGTCCCGTGCTCCCAAACCTGTGGCGGGCTCCTGACGAGCCCGCCACAGGTGTTTTCACCCGCCGGGGCAGGCGCTCGTAGTGAAAGAGGGGAGCACTGGGGGGCGCTTTCGCCTCGCGTTCTTCTCGGGCGGATCATGCCAGAACTACCGTTTCGGACATGCGACGCGGGGACGGTGACGGGGGCCGGGAGACACTGGTACGGATCTGCGATCTGGCGGGACGTACCCGGGGCACCGGCTTCGTCGCCGACGACCGCGGCACCGTGGTGACCAGCCACGAGGTGGTGGACGGGCTCACCCGGGTGGTGCTGCACGCCCCCGGCGAGCGGACCTGCCTCGCCGAGGCCGACGCCGTGACCCCGCTGCCGGAGGCCGGGCTCGCGCTGGTGCGCACCGAGGGCCTGGACATGCGCCCGCTGCCGGTCGCCGCCCGGGAATCGGTCGCGCCGGGCACGTACGTACGGATCGCCGCGCACGGGTGGCGCGAGGCGCGGGTGCTCGGCGAGTCACCCGTCACCTACACCGCCACCGACCGCTTCCACCTCCTCGGCTCCGCGCTGGAGCTGGCGATCGGCACCGAGGGCGCCGACGCGCTGCGGCTGGGCGGTGAGGCCGCGGGCGGTCCGGTCCTGGACGCGGCGACCGGTGCGGTGCTCGGGGTGCTCGGCACCGCGCTGCACGCGGCGCACCAGGCGGCCGGGTTCGCGGTGCCGCTGCGCCCCGACGGCGGCCCGCTCCAGGAGCTGCTTCGGCGCAACGCGGCGACCGTCCCGGGGTACGGGGAGGACCTCAACCTGGCGGGCGCGCTCCAGCTCACCGCGACCTCCGTGGGCTCCGCCGACGGGCCCGGCGAGCGGCGCGAGCCGGTCGAACGGCGGCTCACCGTACGGCACTTCACCGACTTCGCGGCCGGACCCGCCCGCGTCCTCGGCCTCGTCGGCGACCCCGGCACCGGCCGCACCACCGAACTCGCCGCCCTCGCCGCCCGGCGCGCCCGGGGCGCCGAGCCCGCGCCCACGGTGTGGCTGCGCGGCGCGGATCTGCGCGCGGGCGACGGCTCGGTGGCCGACGCGGTGGCGCGGGCGCTGCGGCAGGCGGGCCGGATCGTGGCGGCCGCGGGGGCGCCCGGTGACATGGAGTGCGCCACCCCGGAGCGGGTGGCCCGGCTCGCCTCCGACGCCGGGCGGCCCCTGCTCGTCCTGCTGGACGGGCCCGAGGAGATGCCGCCCGTCCTCGCGCACCGGCTGCCCGAGTGGACGGCCGGGACGGCGGCCTGGCTGCGCGAGGCCGGGGCGCGCCTGGTGGTCGCCTGCCGCCCCGAGCACTGGGAACAGGCCGGGGCGCTCTTCCCGCCCGAGTCGCTGTACCCGGCCGAGGCGCCCCGGCTGCCGCACGCCGTGCGGATCGGCGACCTCTCCCGCAAGGAGGCGGCCCGGGCGCGCGAGCGGTACGGCATCCCCGACGGCGCCCTGGCCGACGGCGCCGGGCGCCATCCGCTGACCCTGCGGCTCCTCGCCGAGGTGCGCGAGGCGCTGCCGGGCGAGGTGCCGGGCCGCCCGGGCCGCGAGGACGTCTTCGCCGCCCATCTGGACCTGATGTGCCTGCGCGTCGCGGTACGGCTGGCCGCCGCCCGACGCCCCCCGCTGCGCGGCCCGGCCGTGCGGCGCCTCGCCGCCCGGGTCTCCGGCCGGGTCCACGAGGCGGCCCGGCGCTGCCTCGGCCCCGGCCAGGGCGAACTGGACCGCGAGAACTTCGAGGAGATCTTCCCCTGGCGCACCGGCTGGGCCTCGGCGGTCCTCACCGAGGGCCTGCTGGTCCCGGCGGGCTCCGGCTACCGCTTCGCGCACGAGGAGCTCGCCGACTGGCTCCAGGCCGCCCACCTCGACCTGGACGCGGCCCTGCACGCCCTGGTCCACCGCTGGTGCGAGGACGCGCCCGCGGGCGACGCCTCCGTCCCGCCCCGGCTGCCGTCCCGCCCCGGCACGAGCGGCCCGGGCGGCGACGCGGCGGAGTACGTGCCACCCCCGCCGGGATCGCGCGGCGCCGGGGCGGCGGGTCCGGACGACGCCTCCACCCCGCCCCGGCTGCCGTCCCGCCCCGGTACGAGCGGCCCGGGTGACGACGCGGCGCAGTACGTGCCGCCCCCGCCGGGATCGCGCATGGCCGGGGGAGCGGGGCCGGACGACGGCCCCGTCCCGCCCCCGGACGCCTCCGCCGGACGGCCGCACTCCGGTGTCGTCCCCGACCAGCGCCGCGCGCCGCGCCGCGAGGACGGCAGACGGGGCAGGCGCTTCCGCCCCGGGCCGCCGCCGCCCGCGCCCGGCGCGCGCGCCGAGCCGCCGTGCGACGAGCCCCGCACCCTTCCCGTCCCCCGCCACCGCATCGGCCCCGTCCTCCAGGCCCTGCTCCTCCTCGACCGCGAGCAGGGGGCCGACCGGCTCGCCCCGCACCTGGCCAAGCTGGTGGACGCGCTCGACCGGCTCGCCGCCGGGCCCGGGACGGCTCCCCCGGAACGGGCGGAGGACGCCGGCTGGTGGGCGGTGCACCTGCTCACCCAGACGCTGCTGCGGGTGCCCGAGCCCCGTTCGTACCTCTGTGTGCTGCGGCTGCTCGCGGACCGGATCAGCGAGCGGTCGGTGCGCGAGGGCGGGCCCGGGCGGCTGGGCGGGCTCGGCACGTTCGGGCCGTGGTTCTGGCAGCGGCTGCGGATCGGCGACGACCGCCGGATGGAGCTGATGCGGCGCCTGGTCCCCGCCGACGGGGCGCCCGGCCACGCGCCCGGCTGGGAGCGCTACCTCGACGCCGTGGACCGGCGCCTGGCGGCCGAGCCCCGGAGCGTACAGCCGCTGCTGTGCCGGTGGTTCACCGACGAGCGGCCGCTCCCGGCGCCCCCGGGCAGCGAGATGCGCCCCACCGTCGCCGGGGCCGCGCAGGCCCTGCTCTACGCGCGCCGCTCGCTGGCCGTCGACGACCTGACCGAGGCGCTGGTGGCCACCGCGCACGCCCGCGCGGACGAACTCCTGGCCGCGCTCGCCGAGGACGAGCCGTCCGCGCTCTGCCGGGCCGTGGACCGCTGGGCCCACGACGACCGGCCCGAACGGCGGGTGGCCGCCGCCGCGTACGGGCCGCGCGTCGCGCCGTACGCCACCACCGGCGCCGACCGCGACCTGCTGCGCTACGCCGCGCTCGCCCTGCTCGCCCGGCCCGCCGACACCCCGCTGCACGGCGCCGCGCTCGGCCTGCTCGTCCGCGACCCGTGCACCCGCGCGCGCTACCTCGACACGACGCTCGCCCGGTACACGGGCGGCGACCCCAAGCTGCCCGCCTCAGCCCTCCTGGCCGCCCTCCCCACCCACCCCGAGCCGGTCCTCGCCGCCTTCCAGACCCGTCTGGACCAGCCGGGCGACGCCGCCGCCGAGGTGCTGGAGGCGCTCGCCGAGATCAACACGCCCGCGCTCGCCCGGCGCGCGGCCGCCCTCGTCCGCCAGTACGTGGACCGCCACCCCGAGGGAGCCGTCCACGCCGCCGCGTTCGTGGAGCGCCGCCTGGAGTACGGTCCCGCGGCGCGCGCGGTGCTCTTCCCGCTGGTCACCTCCGTCCTGCGGGCCTGTTCCCCGCAGGTGCGCCGGGCGCTGGCGCCGGTGCTCGCCGCGCCCGGCAGCCGCACCTCGCGCCCCCTGCGGGCCGAACTCCTGGACGTCCTGCTGGAATACGAGCGGTACGAGTCGCGGGACCCCGCGGTGCTGCACGCCCTGCTGCGGGCCGCCGCCCTCGGGGCGACAGCGCGGCCCGAGGCCCGCACCCGCGACCTGGTCCACCGCACCGGGCTGCTCCTGGTGCGGACCCCCGAGGGCGCCTGCTGTTTCGACCGGCGGGTGGTGGAGCTGGCGAGGGAAGTACCGGAATTCGCCGTTCAGGTCGCGGGCTGGCTCGCCCAGGCGCCGCACGAGTGGTCCGCCGTGATCGGGCCGAGCGCCCGCCGCATGGTCGAGGCACTTGCGGTGCCCATGCCGATGAGGGCCGAACCCGCCGGGCATGGCAGTCTTAGACCTGTGTGAGAGGACCCCTCTCACGTACACGGGTTCGGATTTCGGGCGAGTTTCGGGCGAGGAGCGGTCACAGTGCAGCGCTGGCGTGGCTTGGAGGACATTCCCCAGGACTGGGGACGCAGCGTCGTCACCATCGGCTCCTACGACGGGGTGCACCGCGGTCACCAGGTGATCATCGGGCGGGCCGTGGCGCGCGCCCGTGAGCTGGGCATCCCCTCCGTCGTGGTGACCTTCGACCCGCACCCCAGCGAGGTCGTGCGGCCCGGCAGCCACCCGCCGCTGCTCGCCCCGCACCACCGGCGCGCCGAGCTGATGGCGGACCTGGGTGTGGACGCGCTGCTCATCCTCCCCTTCACCAGCGAGTTCTCGAAGCTGTCACCGGCCGAGTTCGTGGTGAAGGCGCTGGTCGACAAGTTGCACGCGCGCGTGGTCGTCGAGGGACCCAACTTCCGCTTCGGCCACAAGGCGGCCGGCGACGTGGAGTTCCTGGCCGAGCAGGGCAAGACGTACGACTACGAGGTCGACGTCATCGACCTCTTCGTCAGCGGCGAGGCGGGCGGTGGGCAGCCGTTCTCCTCGACCCTGACCCGGCGTCTGGTCGCCGAGGGCGACGTGGCGGGCGCGGCCGAGATCCTGGGCCGCCCGCACCGGGTCGAGGGCGTCGTGGTGCGCGGCGCGCAGCGCGGCCGCGAACTGGGCTACCCGACGGCGAACGTGGAGACGCTGCCGCACACCGCGATCCCCGCGGACGGCGTGTACGCGGGCTGGCTCACCGCGAACGGCGAGCGGATGCCCGCCGCGATCTCGGTCGGCACCAACCCGCAGTTCGACGGCACCGAGCGCACGGTCGAGGCGTACGCGATCGACCGCGTCGGCCTCGATCTGTACGGGCTGCACGTCGCCGTCGACTTCCTCGCCTATGTGCGCGGCCAGGAGAAGTTCGCGTCGATCGAGGCGCTGCTGGAGGCGATCGGGCGCGATGTGAAGCGCTCGACCGAGCTGATCGAGGCGCACGAGGCGCAGGCCTAGCACGCGTCCGCCGCTCCGCGCGGCGACCGCCGTCGGCGGATCAGAAGGCAAGCCCGAAGGGCCCGTACCGTCGCCAAGACGGTACGGGCCCTTCGGTGTCGCCTCTCGCCGCTCCTACTGCTGCTGAGGCGGCTGCTGCTGCCACCCCTGCGGCGGCTGCTGCCCCCCGTACGGCTGGGGCTGCTGCGGCTGCTGGGGTGCGTACGGCTGCGGCTGCGGCTGCGGCTGCGACTGCGCCTGCCCGGGGAAGGGCTGCCCCGGAACCTGCTGCCCCGGGATGTGCGGCTGGCCGGGGACGGCTTGGCCCGCCTGCGGCGCGTACTGACCCGGCATCGGCGGGGCCATGTGCGGCGGCGGGTTGACCCCGTCCCCCGTCCACAGCCCCTGCTGCTGCTGGGCCCGGACGAAGTCCTCGGCCACCAGCGCCGACAGGTGGAAGTACGCCTCGCGCGTCTTCGGCCGCATCATGTCCAGGTCGACCTCGGCGCCCGCCGCCAGATGCTCGTCGAACGGGACGACCACGACCCCGCGGCAACGCGTCTGGAAGTGCTGGACGATGTCGTCCACCTTGATCATCTTGCCGGTCTCACGGACCCCGGAGATCACCGTGAGGGAGCGCTGGACCAGGTCGGCATACCCGTGCGCGGAGAGCCAGTCCAGGGTCGTGGACGCGCTCGACGCGCCGTCGACCGACGGGGTGGAGATGATGATCAGCTGGTCCGCGAGGTCGAGGACACCGCGCATCGCCGAGTACAGCAGACCCGTACCCGAGTCGGTGAGGATGATCGGGTACTGCTTGCCCAGGACGTCTATCGCCCGCCGGTAGTCCTCGTCGTTGAACGTCGTGGACACGGCCGGGTCGACGTCGTTGGCGATGATCTCCAGACCCGACGGCGCCTGCGAGGTGAACCGGCGGATGTCCATGTACGAGTTGAGGTACGGGATCGCCTGGACCAGGTCGCGGATGGTCGCCCCGGTCTCGCGGCGCACCCGGCGGCCCAACGTGCCCGCGTCGGGGTTGGCGTCGATCGCCAGGATCTTGTCCTGCCGCTCGGTCGCCAGCGTCGCGCCCAGCGCCGTGGTGGTCGTCGTCTTGCCGACACCGCCCTTGAGGGAGATGACCGCGATCCGGTAGCACGACAGGACCGGCGTACGGATGAGGTTGAGCTTCTGCTGCCGCTCGGCCTCCTCCTTCTTGCCGCCGAACTTGAAGCGGGAGGAACCACCCGCGTTGCGGCTGCTCTTCGCCTTCTGCTTGTTGTTGCGCAGCAGCCGGTCGGAGGAGAGCTCCACGGCCGCGGTGTACCCGAGCGGCGCGCCCGGCACGGACCGCTCGCGCTGGTCGTGGGCGACGGGGGAGGGCCACCCGGTGCCACTGCGCGGGTCCACGGGCCCGGCGGGCGGCTGCGCCTGCGGCAACGGCTGCGGCAACGGCTGCGCCTGGGCGTGCGCCTGGGGCTGCGGTTGCGGCTGGGCCTGCGCCGGCGGTTGCGGCTGGGCCGCCTGCTGCTGGCCCTGTTGCTGGCCGTGCTGCTGGGGGAAGCCGTAGCCGCCTTGGGGAGCGTGGGGCGCCTGCGGCTGGGGCGCCTGGGGCGCCTGCGGTACGGGCGGGTTCTGGGCCGGGATGGGGGCCGGGGTGGGCTGCGGGAAGCCGTAACCGCCTTGCGGAGCAGGGGTGTTGGGGGCGCCCGGCGTGCCCGGGTGCGGGAACCCGTAAGCGCCCTGCGGGGCGGGGGCGTTGGGGGCGGGAGCCGGTGCCGGAGCGCTCGGCGTGGCCGACTGCGGGAAGCCGTAACCGCCCTGGGGGGCCGGGGTCGGGGCCGGGGTGTGGGGCTGGGGCGCCGAGAAGCCCGGCTGGCCGGTGGGCGGTACCTGCTGCGGCGCCGAGGCGTTCGGCGTGCCCGGGACCTGCGGCTGGTCGCCCGACGGCACCGGCCACCCGGGCTGCCCGGCCTGCGGCTGCGGCTGATGCGCCGGTACGGGCCACTGCGGCGCCGGTGCGGGCGCGGCGGGCTGGTACGCGGGCGGCAACGGCGGCAGCCCGGCCTGCTGAACCGGCGCCTGGCCAGGCTGCTGACCGGACTGCTGGGCTTGCGCTGCCCACGGCTGATCGGCCGGGACGACCGGGGCCGCCGGTGCGTCGTGGGGAACGGCGTCCTGGGGCGCGGCATTCTGCGGAGCCGCGTCCTGGGGAGCCGCGTCCGTCACCGCGGGCACGGCGTCGGCCGGCTCAGCGGGAACGGCCGGGGGCGCCAGCGGCGCGGCCGTCACGTAGTCACCGGAGTCGGCGGGCTCACCGGCGTTCTGACCGGCGGGCGCGACCGGCGCGGCCGAGGCCGCATCGCTCGGTTCACCGGCACCGGCACCGGCACCGGCACCGGCACCGGCACCGGCACCGGAAGCGGACGCGGAGGCGACAGCGGCCGGGGCGGTGGCAGGGGCGGGCTCCGGTTCGCCCGAAGCCGCGTCGGTGTCCGCGGCCGTGTTCTCGGGGTTCACCGGACCGGAGGCCGCGGCCTCGGGCTCGGCCTCCCCCGTACGGTCAGCACTGGCACTGGCATTGGCCCCGGCATCGGCGTCCGCGGGGGAGCCGGCGTCCTGGGCAGGGTTCACCGCGGCCTCGGCGTCGGCCCCGTCCTCGACGGCGGGCGCGTCGACGGGCTTGTCGTCCACGGTCGGCGCGGCCTGCGCGGGCGCGGGAGCCGCGTCCGTCACGGCAGGGGCCTCGGCCATGGGGGCGCCGGACGCCTCATCCGTGCCCGTAGCCGTACCCGCAGCCGGGTCCGTACCCGTACCGGCACTCGGACTCGGGCCCGTGACCGGGTCCGTGCCCGCCTCCGCGGCCGCCGCGTCGGCCTTGGCGGCGTCCGCCTTGGCCAGCCGCTCCGCGAGCTCCCGCTTCAGCGAGCCCGGCGAGAACCGCATCGTGGCGCCGCTCTCGATGTCCCCACCGCCGAACGGCTGCGGCTCGGCCGCCGCCTGCGGAACGGGAGCCTGAGTCGAGGCCGCGGCCTCGGCCGGGGCGGGTCCCGGCGCGGCCGGCGTGGTCGTCCAGGTGGGCTGGAAGCCACCGCTGGAGGGCAGCCCGGGCACCGCCACGGGCGGCCCGGCGGGCGGCGGGGGAGGCGGCGTCGCCGCGTCCGCGCTGGGCGCCGCGTTCTGCGTGTACCAGGCGGGCGGGGTGTAGTCGATGGTGAACTCACCCGTGGGCTCGGGATCGGCGTCGGACCGATTCTCGTCGCGCGCGTTCCCGCCGGTGCGGAACTGGTCCTGATCGCTGTTCACCGGATTCCTTTCGTTCGCAGGCCGTCTCAGCCTAATCGCCGACAACACCGCACCGGCAGGCCCGGCCACCCCTCACCGACTGTCCCCTCCATCACGACGTGCCCGTGGTGCTGCCGTCAAGTGACAGCGGGGCGGCGTTGTGCGGCCGGAGGGTGAACGAACCGTTCACACGCCCCGCTCAGGCCGGTCGTACCTGCTCTGATTCCCCGTGCTTCTGTGGTCCTGTGGTCCCTGGGTCCCTGTGGTCCCGCTGGTCCCGTGTCCCCTTGTGGCGGCACGCGCGCGGCGCGGGCCGCTCAGTCCATCCGCCGGGCGGAGCCGAGCAGTCCGGTCTCCGCGTCCGTGGCCTGGGTCATCACGAACTGGCGATCGCGGGCGCCGCACCACAGGGTGACCCCGTCCGCCAGCGTGGACAGCGCCTCCGTCTCGGCCTGCGCGAGATGCATGATCCGCCCGATCTGCGCGGCCTCGTCCGGCGAGACCCGCTGCACACCGACCAGATCCGACTTCTCCAGCAGCCGGGGCGCCACGGGGCTCAGATACGGCAGCAGCGTCAGCACCGACTGCCACGGCCCCGAGACCACCCGCCCGCGCGGCGGCCGCATCCCGCAGTCGCGGATGACCACGACCGGCGATCCGGCGGACGCGCCCTGCGGCGGCACCCGGCCCACGTCGTGCAGCGCGATGCACTGCTGGCCGCCACCGGCCGCCTGGGCCAGTGCCGTCCAGGCGGGGGCCCGGCCGGTCTCCACGGTCACGCGCGCGCCCGTGGCAGCCGCCCGCAGCGCGAGCACCTGCGCGGTCCAGAGCCCGCCGATGAGCGTCACGTCGTACGCCGTCGGGCGGTTGATGCCGAGGACCGACGGGCGGCCCGACGCGTCCACCCCTATCACCATGCCGTCATCGCCGACGGGCAGCGCCAGCGCCTCCACCTGGTCGGCGGCGAGCGCGTGCCGGTCGCGGCGCGGGCCCAGGAGCCCGAAGCCCAGCCGGGCGCGCCCCCTGCGGACCTCGGGAGAGGCGGGCGCGGGGGAAGCGGCGGAAGGGGAGACCGAGGAAGGAGAGACAGAGGACATGGTCATCAGCGCGCACCCCCGAGCGGCAGTGTGGCCAGCATGCCCGGCAGCTGTTCGCGGTCCAGGCGCACCAGGCCGGTCTTCACTCCGCGCGCGGTGCGCTCCAGCTCCCGGCGGGCGGCGACCAGTTCCTCGTCGCTGCGGCCCGTTATCCGGACGTGGCCGGTGAGCGTGACCTCCTGGCGGTCGCCCGCGGCCAGCGTCAGGCTGAACGTGGTGGCGAGCGCGGGAAGCGAGGTCAGCAGGGCGACCAGCTGCGGCATCGAGGCCCCGGCGCCGCCGAGTTGGGGCCAGCGGCCCACCCAGTACGTCGTGTGGCGGCGGTCGTCGCAGCGCCAGGTCCTGGCCGTCTCCTGGGTGCGCCGCCCCGGCGTGCCCGGGCGGCCCGCCTGGGTGATCGCCATCGGGTTGGCGCAGGTCGAGGTGGCGATGGCGCCGGTCAGCTCCTGCTCGGTGAGGACGGTCGCGCGGAACCCGGCGCCGGTGAGCCGGCTCGCCAGCTGGTCCGCCGCGCGCACCAGGCACTTCTGGGCGCCGGTCAGTCCGCCGCCGCGCGCCGCCACCGCCTCCGCGCACAGCTCGGGGTCGAGCTTGAGCGCGATCCAGGTGATGCGCACCGCGGGCGAGCCGGTCTGCGCCTGGAGCGGCGCGTAGTTGCGGGCGGCCACCGACTGCTGCGGCAGGTGCGGGGCGGGTGCGGGCTGGGTGTGCTGGACGATCTGCGCGGACTCCAGGCGGATCCCGTCGACGTCCAGCGCGTCCCGTACGAGCGCGACCGGCAGCGGGCGGGTGCCGCGCTCCGGGCGCAGCGCCGTGGCGTCCATCTCGACCTGGAGCACGGCGGTGAGGAAGGTGCCGTCGCCCACCATGCCGACGGGACGGCGGTCACGGTCACCGAACGTGTACGTCCGCAGGGCCGGGTCGCACTCCACCACCGGGGCGAAGCCCGGTTCGGTGCCCGCCGGGACCGGCAGGCCCGCCGCCCTGCGCGTACGCGCGCGCAGCGCGAGCACCGTGCCCAGCCACTCGGGCAGGGAGCGGCGGTGCCGGCGCACCACCGCGAGCAGCACCAGCAGCGCGGCGACCACACCGGCGGGCACCAGCATCAGCGTGTCGATCACCCACGCGACGAGCAGCACCGCGGCGGCGAGCTCCACCAGGACGAGTTGTTGCAGTCGGAACGACCCGAAGTGTCCGGGCCGGGCCTTCAGACGGGGTGCACAGGCTCCGGAGGCTCCCGGGGCGGGGGCCGACGGACCGGCGGCGGCAGGCCGCACACGCGTCGCGGACGCCATCACTCCACCACCCCCCAATCGTGCGCAAGCACCCAAAACATCCGGATTCCCCCAGCTCGGCAAGGGGTCTTGACGGCGGCTTCACCCTACCCGCCCCACAGGCACCCTTGGTCAACAGGCATAGTAGGGGGCCGGTCTGACAATCGAGGCCCGGGGACCGCAGGACCAGGTCCGATCAGGGGGCCGCGCGGGGAGAGACAGAGGCGCATGGCATCACGGCGGGACGAGCTCAACGCGTACACCTTTGCGAAGAAGCGCACGGTGGCGGCGTTTCTGCAACCGTCCCCCACGGGCACGGAAGAGGGCGCCCCGCGTCCGCTCAAGGCCATCGTGCCGAGTGTCATCGTGGCCGCGCTCTGCCTCGCCGGCTTCGGGGCCTGGGGGATGTTCAAGCCGAAGGCGCCGCAGGGCTGGGACACCCCCGGCACCAAGGTGATCGTCGGCAAGCAGTCGACCACCCGGTACGTCGTGCTCTCCACCGGCAAGGGCAAGGACAAGAAGGTCCTGCTCCACCCGGTGCTCAACCTGGCCTCCGCCCGACTGCTCCTCGATCCGGCGAAGTTCGACGTCATCCAGGTCAGTGACGACATCCTCGACTCCGGCAAGCTCGCGCGCGGCCCGATCCTCGGCATCCCGTACGCCCCGGACCGGCTGCCCGCCGCGAGCGAGGCCGGCAAGGCCAAGCGCTGGGCGGTCTGCGAGCAGCCCGGCGGCGGCAAGGACTCCGTCCAGAAGGCCGCGTTCGTCTTCGCCGAACGCGACTTCAAGCTGACCGACGACAAGCGCAGGCTCACCGGCGGCCAGGTGATGTACGTCCAGGGCCAGAAGAACCAGGCCCGTTACGTGGTCGACGCCAAGGGCACCAAGTACCTGGTCAAGGGCGCCCCCGGCGATCTGCTCGCGCGGACCCTGTTCGGCGCCGACGAGAAGCCGCAGCAGGTCACGGACGACTGGCTGGCCACCCTTCGCGACGGCACCCCGATCGACTTCCCGACGATCCCCGGCACCGTCGGGGCCCCGGCCGGCACCGGCGGCGGCCTTACGCCACAGCAGGACAAGGTCGGGATGGTGCTGAGCGCCCCGACCGGCGCGGGCCGCCAGCAGTACGTGGTGCTCCAGGGCAAGGTCCAGCCCGTCTCCGACTTCACGGCCTGGCTGGTGCTCAACTCCCCGCAGACGACGCGGCTCGGCATGCGCGGCGACGTCAGCAAGGTGAACGCGGGCGACATCACGCCGACGCCCGAGTACTTCGGCGCCGCCAACAACTGGCCCGAGAAGAGCGCCAAGCAGGTCAACGCGGGCAGCGCCGGAGCGGGCGCGCGCAACACCGTGTGCAGCGTGCTGCGCAAGGTCGACGACAAGGGCAACACCACGCTCTCCACCTGGGCGGGCACCGAGTACCCGGCGGCCATCACCGCGGGCGGCACCAGCACGTACGTCACCCCCGGCACGGGCCTGCTCTACACCCAGGTGCAGGGCCGCCAGACCCGCCCCGACGGTTCGCTCTTCCTGGTGACCGACACCGGACTGCGGTACGCGGTGCAGGCCAACGGCGACAGCGACGCCGCCCGTTCGGACATCGGCGCCGGCGACCAGCAGAAGCCCGACGACGGCCGCCCCGAGCCGAGCCAGGCGCAGCAGCGCCTCGGATACGAGAAGGTCACCCCGGCCCTGGTGCCCATCAACTGGTCGGAGTTCCTGTCCAAGGGCCCGCGGCTGGACACCAACAGCGCCCGCCAGCCCCAGGGCTCGTAGGGAAGGACGGACCTGTCGTGTCGATGCTGAAGCCATACAGGAAACCGGTGCTGGTGGGCGTGGCCACGGCCGTCGCCGCGCTGACGCTCGCGCCCTCGGCGTACGCGTCCCCGGCGCCCGCCCCGGCCGCCCCGCCCGCTGTCGGACTCGACGGCAGCGGTGAGTGCACCTTCCCCATGAAGAAGCAGATCGAGGGCCGCCCTTGGTCGCTCCAGCGGGTGCTCTTCGACGAGCTGTGGCAGGACACCAAGGGCAAGGGCGTACGGGTCGCGGTCATCGACACCGGCGTCGACATCGCCAACCCGCAGCTCAAGCCGGCGGTCGACGCCAAGAGCGGCGCCGACTACCTCAAGCCGGAGAAGGAGGGCGGCGGCGAGCAGAACGACAAGCGCGGCAAGACCGGGGGCACCGTCGACGAGGTCGGCCACGGCACCAAGGTCGCGGGCATCATCGCCGCGCGCCCCCGCGCGGGCACCGGCTTCGTCGGCCTGGCGCCCGAGGCCACGATCATCCCGATCCGCCAGAACGACGAGAAGAACAGCGGCAAGACGGACACCATGGCGAAGGCGATCGACCACGCCATCGACCAGCACGCCGACGTGATCAACATCTCGCAGGACACCACCGAGCCGCAGGGCCCGGGCTCGGACCTGGCGAAGGCCGTCCGACGAGCCCTGGACAAGCAGATCGTGGTCGTCGCCTCGGCGGGCAACGACGGCATGGACGGCAAGCTGAAGGAGACCTACCCGGCGGCCTTCCCGGGCGTGCTGGCGGTCGCCTCCTCGGACCGCAACAACGAGCGCGCGGTGTTCTCGCAGCCGGGCACGTTCGTCGGGGTCGCGGCGCCCGGCGTCGACATCGTCTCGACCGTCCCGGGCAACGGCCAGTGCTCGGACAACGGGACGAGCTTCTCGGCCCCGTACGTCGCCGGGGTCGCCGCGCTGCTGCGTGCCAAGTACCCGTACGCGAAGACCAAGTGGACCGCCGCGCAGATCATCGCGCGGATCGAGCAGACGGCGGAGCGGTCCGTCAACGGGCACGACAACTTCGTCGGCTGGGGCGTCGTCGACCCGGTCCGTGCGGTGACCGACGACTCGCCCCCCGAGGAGGCCGCGCACCCGGACCCGGGCCCGCCCCGGGCCCAGCCCCCGAACGTGACCGCGCTGGCGCTCTCCGAGACGCCCCAGGAGCGCAACGAGCGGTACGCCACCTACGCGTTGGGCATCGCCGCGCTGCTCGTGGCGGTGGTCGCGGGTACGGCGACGGTGATCCGGGACGTCCGTCGGCGGGGCGCGCGGGGGCTGAGCGGGTTGCCGGAGAGGTTCTGAGAGAACGCAGAGGTTTTCGGGACGAGTCTGCGACATCTTTGAGTACGGATACTCATTCGGCTCCGAATCCGGAGTGACTAGAGTGATCACATGCTTCGCGTGCTTCACGAGTGTGACGAGTGCGCACGGCGGAGCGACTGAGCTTGAGCGGTACCGGTGGCAGAGCGGTGCCGGCGGGGAATTCACGGGGAGGAACAGTGGCCGAGCCGAACGGTGGCGGCAGCGGCGGCAAGCCGGACCTCGGAGTCGACGGGGTGAGCCTCGCCGACTTCAAGGGCCGCATGGAGGAGTTGCTGCGCAGCCTGGAGAAGTCCCCGGCGCGCCACACCAAGATCGCCGACCAGCGGGTGCACCCGGAGGCGTACGGCAAGGGCTTCGCGGCCGCGGACGAGCTGCACAAGGCGTACGACAAGGTCCGTACGAACCTGGAGCGGCTCACCAAGATCTTCGGTGAGCAGATCGAGGGCATGGGCATCGCGGTGCACATCGCCGACAAGGGCTACGGCGGGATCGACGCGGACGAGGCCCACCGCTACCAGGCCATCCGCAAGGAGACCGAGAAGTACTACGAGACCCCGGCGGCCGGTACGAAGGGGCCCGACCAGGGCCCGGGCACCAAGCAGGCCCCCGCTCAGGGTGGCCACGGGAACGACGCCGACTCCGGCGGTCTGAAGTAAAGGGGGCATGACGATGGCTACGGACGAATTCGAGGGCATGTCCCTGGAGGCCCTCCACGCGATGCTCGCGTCGGCGAAGCCGACCGAACTGACCGGCGCGGCCGAGACGCTGGCCGCCGCGGCGCCCGACATCGCGGACATCGCGCGGGACCTGCGCTGGTACATGGAGCAGGTCAAGTGGCACGGCGCCGGTGGGGACGCGTTCCGCGAGTGGGGCCGCGGGATGGTGGCGCAGACGCTGGTACTGAGCGAGTACGCCGGTGTCGTCGGCCAGGAGATGGCCCGCGCGGGCCAGGCCCTGACCGAGGCGAAGGCGGCCCTCCCGCCCGCGGACGGCATGTGCTACGCCGACCCCGAGAAGGAGAAGGCCCGGCTGAAGGCGCTGGGGCCGAAGACGAACGAGGCGATCAACCAGCTGAACCGGCTGTCGTCGTACTACGACGCGTCCCGGGACCGGATCTCGGCCCAGCCTGAGCCCAAGTTCGCGCCGTTGCCGGGCGACAACCCCGGTGTCAGTGAGGGGAAGACGCGTTACGGATCCGGCGAGTCCGGAAGTGGCGCGACCGGTGGAACGTCGACCGGTCACACCTCTTCGGTGACCGCCGGTACGCACGGTTACGGCACCACCGGGACGACAGGGACGACGGGGACTTCGCCCTCGCACACCACGGTCGCCTCCACCTTTACTCCTCACGAGTCGCCGGCCCATACCGCCATCGACTCCGTGACAATGACTCCGCCTGCGGAGACCACGACACGGCCGACCGTGCCCACCGGTCCCGCGCCCGCGCAGGGGCAGCCTCCCGTCCTCACCCCGCCTCCGGTCCTGCCAGGCCCGCTCGGCAAGGCCGGACGGGAACGGATTCCGGGCATGACCCGCGTCGGCGTACCCGGCGAGGGACCCAGCGGCGGCCGTGCGGTGGGCAACCCGCGCGGTCCGGGCATCGCTCGTCCGAGTGGTCTTCCCGGCACCGCGCG
Organism: Streptomyces sp. NPDC005878; assembly: GCF_040629815.1. Taxonomy (NCBI): domain Bacteria; kingdom Bacillati; phylum Actinomycetota; class Actinomycetes; order Kitasatosporales; family Streptomycetaceae; genus Streptomyces; species Streptomyces sp. NPDC005878. The sequence goes on along the minus strand of NZ_JBEXWK010000045.1, from coordinate 19,320 downwards.
CGGCATCACCGCCGAGGGCATCACCGGCGGGCGGCCCATGCCCACCACCGGCCGTGGCTCGGCGCCCCGGCTCCCGATGGGCACGGTCGTGGGCGAGGAGCGCGCCGGCACCGGCATGGGCCGCGGGCCCATGGGCGGCGGCATGGGGCACGGCCCCGGCGGCGCCCCGCGTGGCGCCACCGGCATGGGCGGTCGCAGGCTGGCCTCCGAGCCGGGTGGAACTGTCGGGGCTCCGCGTGCGTCTCTGGGCGGGCGTGGTGAATTCACCCCCGGCGGTACGGGATTGGTGAACGGCAACAAGCGAGGCACGGACCGGCGTCGTTCCACTTCTTCCGAAGCCCCCGACTACCTGGTCGAGGACGAGGAGACCTGGGCGATGGACCACCGCAAGGTCGTCCCGCCGGTCGTCGACTGACGTACGCAAACCATCGCCGCTCAAGGAGTCCGCAGTCCCATGTTCAGCTCAGCCCGCGCAGCGCGCAGCCGCCCGGCACTTCTCGGTGCCGCACTGGCTGCCGCACTGGCCTGCTCAGTCGGCACCGCGCCGACGGCGCTGGCCGACGACATGCGGTCAAAGCAGTGGTACCTGGACGCGATGGACGCGGAAGCCATCTGGAAGGTCAGCACCGGCAAGGGCATCACCGTCGCCGTGGTCGACAGCGGTGTCCGGTCCGAGCCGGAACTGACCGGACGTGTCCTGGAGGGCCGGGACTTCACCGGAACGGGTGGCTCCCGGGAGGACGCGGACGGTCACGGCACGGACATGGCCGTGACCATCTCCGGCAACGGTGCGAGCGGCGGCGTCAAGGGGCTGGCGCCCGACGCGAAGATCCTTTCGGTCAGGGTGGCCGTGAAGGACCATGAGTTCGGGGGGATGGAAACCCTGGCCAAGGGGATCCGGTACGCGGCCGACAGCGATGCCCGCGTCATCAACGTCTCGCGTGCGGGCGACTTTCCCGGCGCGACGGTGAAGCAGGAACTCGCCTCCGCAGTCAGCTACGCCCTCTCCAAGGGCAAGCTGGTCTTCGCCGGCTCCGGCAACGGCGGTGACAAGGGCAACCCGGTCGAGTACCCCGCCGCGACCCCTGGGGTCGTGGCAGTCGGCTCGATCGGGACCGACGGCAAGCTGTCCAAGTTCTCCAGCACCGGCAGCCACGTCGGGCTCGCCGCGCCGGGGGACAAGATCCCGACGCACTGCTCCGACGGCAACGGCTACTGCGAGGCGCGGGGAACCAGTTACGCCACAGCCCTCACCTCCGCCACAGCCGCCCTCATCTGGTCCGCCCACCCCGACTGGACCGGCAACCAGGTGCTGCGCGTGATGATGGAGACCGCCGGGCACAACGGCAAGGTGCCGAGCCAATACATCGGGTACGGCACCGTCCGCCCCGCCCAGGTCCTGCTCAAGGGCAACGGGAACCCGGGCCCCGCCGACGTCAACCCGCTGCTCGCCGCCCGGGGCGGCGGCACACCCACGACTTCCCCCTCTCCCGCAGACACAGCAGACAAGGGGGCAGGCAGTGGCGACCAGGAGAAGCCGCAGGCCGGCAGGGCCGCGGACTCGGCGTCCGAGGACAAGGACTCCGCTCCCTGGACCGTCATCGCCATCATCGCCGCGGTCGTCGTCCTCATCGGCGGCGCCGTCGCGGCGGTACGTGTACGCAACAAGCGAGCGTGAACACTCGCTCGGACACTCACGAGAGGGAAGAGAATGAGCTCCAATCCCGGTGGTCAGAGCATTGGCTACGAGGCCGTCACCAAGGCCAAGAACGCCATTGAGGAAACCGCCCACGACATGAGCCAGCAGATCCGCGTGCTGGCCGACGCGATCGCCACGGTCGGTGCGGGCTGGACCGGTTCCGGTGCCGACCAGTTCAAGATCGCCCAGGACACGCTGAACACGCGTCACGACGACATCCGCCGCAAGCTGGACGTCCTCTACAACGCCGTGGTCGGTACGAAGAACCTCAACCAGCAGAACGACGAAGAGGTCGACGCCGCGTTCCGGGCGATCAACGCCCAGGGCGGTGCCACCAGCGGTGGCGTGCCCAACACCTCGGGCATCAACGGTCTCTAGGCAGTACCGCCGGGCGGCCCGCGGGCGCCCCGGCGTACGCACGCAGCCCCACCACACTTCAGACTTCACGAGGAGCAGACATGGGTGACTTGGGTCCCGACCTCAAGATTCGGTATGAGAACGTCCAGGAGATCGCGAACAGCATCCGCGCCATCTCCAAGCGCATCATGGACGACCTCGGCCGGATGGAATCGGCCGTCAACGTCGTCGCCAGCACCTGGGACGGCGAGGCGCACGGTCAGTACCTGAAGGTCCAGAAGGACTACCGGCGCGACGCGCACGACATCCAGCAGACGCTGGAGAAGATCGCCAAGACGATCGAGCACGGCAAGGCCAGCTACCACCAGACCGACGTCAAGGCGTCGCGGCTGTTCACCGAGGCCTACTGAGCCCGCTGATCTCGCCCGCCGGGCGCAGTAAAGGGGGTCACGCCCATCGGGCGTGACCCCCTTTCGTCTGTGCTCCGCCGGGGCCCCGTGCCCCGGCCCCCTGCCTCTGCCCCAAGTTCAGCGCAGGTCGAACTCGCCGTCGCGCGCGCCCAGGACGAACGCCGTCCACTCCGCCTCCGTGTACCGCAGCACGGTGTCCGGGTCGAGGGACGACCGCATCGCCACCGCCCCGCCGGGCAGATGGGCGATCTCCACGCGCTCCGCCTCGTTCTCGGTGCCGGGCGCGCTCACCCACTCCGCGCCCGAGATGTCGAGGGCGTACAGCTCTTCCTTCTCACGTTCGCTGCCCATGTAGCACGTTCCCTTCGAAGTTCAGTGCCGCCCAGGGTAGTTGGAGCGGGCGGCTCGCACCGCCCGTTCCTCCCTTCTGTCACCCCCGGTCCGTCACTGCTCCGGGAGCCAGCCCAGCTGCACCAGCGGGGTGCCGCGCTTGCGCGAGACGAAGTAGCCGCGGCCCTGCGGCATCGGGCGCGGGCGGACGTTGCCGAGGACGTCGCCCTCGTTCGGGTCGCCGGACAGGACCACGCCCTGCGCGCCGAGTTCCTTGATGCGCTGCATGAAGGACTCGTACATCGAGCGGGACGCGCCCGCCGAGCTGCGGGCGATGATGAAGCGCACGCCCACGTCCCGCGAGAACGGCAGGTTCTCCACCATCACCGACAGCGGGTTGCCCGCGTTCGTCGAGACCAGCTCGTAGTCGTCGACGATGATGAAGACCTGCGGGCCCGTCCACCAGGAGCGGTCGCGCAGCTGCTGCGGGGTGACGTCCGGCGGCGGCTGGCGGCGCACCATCAGGTCCGCCAGCGCGTTCATGTGCATCTCCAGCGCGCTGGCGAGCGGCGCGTACTCCAGCAGATGGGTGTCCGGGACCGCGTCCAGGAGCGAGCGGCGGTAGTCACCGACGACGATCTTCGCCTCGTCCGGCGAGTACCGCTCGGAGATCTTCTGGGCGAGGTGGCGGAGCAGCGCCGTCTTGCCCGACTCGCTCTCACCGAAGACCAGGAAGAACGGGTCGGTCTCGAAGTCGACGAACACCGGCTCCAGATTGGTCTCGTCGATGCCGATCGCCACGCCGTGCTGCGGGTATTCGAAGCCCTTCGGCAGCTGGTCGGCCGGGAGCCGGCGGGGGAGCAGGCGGACGGTCGGGGCCGCCGGGCCCTGCCAGGCCTCCTTGGCCGTCCGGACGAACGCCTCGGTCGCCTCCGAGAGCGTCTCGGGGTCGCAGGAGCCGTCCATGCGCGGCAGCGCCGACATGAAGTGCAGCTTCTCCGCGACCTGGCCGCGGCCCGGCATGCCCACCGGCACGTTGGCGGCGACCTTGCGGTCGAACTCGGAGTCCATGGAGTCGCCGAGCCGCAGTTCGAGGCGGCCCAGGATCTGGTCCTTGAGCGCGGCGCGCACCTCCATGTAGCGGGAGGCGGTGAGGACGACGTGGATGCCGTAGCCGAGACCGCGGCTCGCGATGTCCTGGACGACGCCGTCGAGCATCTCGTAGTCGCCACGGAACGCGCCCCAGCCGTCGATGACCAGGAACACGTCGCCCCAGGCCTCGCCCGGCAGGTCGCCGGCCGCGCGGCGGCGCCGGTAGGTGCCGATGGAGTCGATGCCGTTGGCGCGGAAGAACTCCTCGCGCCGGTTCAGCACGCCCGCGACCTCCGCCACCGTGCGCCGCACCCGCTCGGGGTCCAGGCGCGAGGCGACGCCGCCCACGTGCGGCAGGCCGGAGACGGCCGAGAGGCCGCCACCGCCGAAGTCCAGCCCGTAGAACTGCACTTCGTTCGGGGTGTGGGTGAGCGCGAACGAGGAGATCATCGTGCGCAGCAGCGTCGACTTGCCGGACTGCGGGCCGCCGACGATCAGCATGTGGCCGGCCGCGCCGGAGAAGTCGCGGTAGAGCACCTCGCGGCGCTGCTCGAAGGGCTTGTCGATGAGGCCGAGGGGCACGATGAGGCCGCCGGGGCGGGTGTACTCCGTCGCGTTCAGCCCGCGCTCCGCCGTCGTCGCGATGCCCGGCAGCAGCTGGTCCAGCGAGGGCGCGTCGTCCAGCGGCGGCAGCCACACCTGGTGGGCCGGCACGCCCTGCCCCTCCAGGCGCCGCACGATCACGTCGAGGACCGTGTCGGCCAGCGCGTCGTCCTCGCCGCGGCCCCTGACGGCCGCCGGGTCCGGCGCCGCGTAGACCACCGGCACCGGGGCGGCCGTGAACACCGCGGGGCGCCGCTCGATCGGCAGCGGCCCCACGGTCAGGTCCGGGCCGCCGGAGCGGTAGGTTCCCGACACGTACGCCGCCTTGAAGCGGACCATCTCGTCCGTACCGAACTTGAGGTAGCCCGAACCGGGCACCGACGGCAGGTGGTAGGCGTCGGGCACGCCCAGCGCCGTACGCGACTCGGCCGCCGAGAAGGTCCGCAGACCCACGCGGTAGGAGAGATACGTGTCGAGGCCGCGCAGCTTGCCCTCCTCCAGGCGCTGCGAGGCGAGCAGCAGGTGCACGCCGAGCGAGCGGCCGATGCGGCCGATCTGGATGAACATGTCGATGAAGTCGGGCTTGGCGGTGAGGAGTTCGGAGAACTCGTCGATCACCAGGACCAGCGAGGCCAGCGGCTCCAGCGGGGCGCCCGCGGCGCGCGCCTTCTCGTAGTCGTGCATGTTGGCGTAGTTGCCCGCCGAGCGCAGCAGCTCCTGGCGGCGCTGGAGCTCGCCGCGGATGGCGTCGCCCATGCGGTCGACCAGGGTGAGGTCGTCCGCGAGGTTGGTGATGACCGCCGCCACGTGCGGCATCTGGGACATGCCGGTGAAGGTCGCGCCGCCCTTGAAGTCGGCGAGGACGAAGTTCAGCGTCTCCGATGTGTGGGTGACCGCGAGGCCGAGCACCAGGGTGCGCAGCAGCTCCGACTTGCCGGAACCGGTCGCGCCGACGCACAGGCCGTGCGGGCCCATGCCCTCCTGCGCCGCCTCCTTGAGGTCCAGCATCACCGGCTGGCCGTCCTCGCCCACGCCGATCGGCACCCGCAGCCGCTCGGCCGTCGAGCGCGGGCGCCAGGTGCGCGCCACGTCGACGGAGCCGGCGTCGCCCAGGTTCAGCAGGTCCGTGAAGTCCAGGTTGGCCAGCAGCGGCTCGTCGTCGTCCCCGCCGCCCATCTGGAGCGGCGCGAGCTGGCGGGCCAGCGCCTCGGCGGCCGGGAGCGACATCTGGTCGGGCACGCCCTCGTACGCCATCCCGAAGCCCGACTCCAGGCGCAGCCGTCCCGGGCGCACGACGACCGAGAGGCCGCCGCGCGGCTCGTCGAGCTCGCCCGGCACCACCTCGATGATGGTGACGCCCTGGAGCCCCTCGGCGGCGGCGAACGCCGAGTCCGGCGGCACCATCCCGCCGTCGAGGACCACCACCAGGTGCGGCTGGTCCAGGACCGGCTGGTTGTCCCGGCTGAACCGGGGCCGCCCGTCCAGCCTGCTGTGGAGCAGCAGCTCCAGCTCGCCCAGGTCGTCACCGAACAGGCGCTTGGTGCCGGCCCCGTCGACCTGGCCGGGGACCTGGGTGTGCGGCAGCCACTTCGTCCAGTCCCAGCGCGCCACCGCGCCCGGGGCGGCCACCACGGCGACCATCAGGTCGTCGGGGGAGTGCAGCGTCACCAGCTGCGCCACCAGCGCGCGCGCCGCCGACTGGGCGGCGTCCGGGTCGCCGGAGACCGTCACGTGGTAGAAGGCGCGCATCGAGACCGCCATCGGCAGCCCGTCCAGCGAGCCGTGCACCGCGAGGAACTGCTGCATCGCGCCCGCGCACAGCGGCTCCAGTTCGTCCACCGGCGCCGTCTCCGGCGCTATCAGCGGGGTGGCGAGCTGCTGGGCGCCCAGACCGATCCGGGCCTGTCCGAAGTCGTCGTCGCCCACCCGGCGCTCCCACACCCGCGAGCCCTCCGCGACCACCGACCACAACTGCTCGGGCGCCGGGTGCAGATACAGCTGCGCGTCGCGCTGGCGCCGCGCGGTCTTGCGGACCGCCCGCCGCGTCTGGGCGAGGTACTTGAGGTAGTCGCGCCGGACGTCGGCCATTTGCCCCTGCGCACCCTTGCGGAACTTCACCAGCTGCGCGATGACCATGGCCAGGGTGGACACCAGCATCAGCGCGCCCATGATCTTCATGAACGGCGCCGAGTTGGGCATGAAGAAGAACACCACCGACGAGCCCATGCCGAGCATCGGCAGGAGCTGCATCAGCATCGACTCCTGCTGTCCGCGCGGCAACTCCGGCGGTGCCTCGAGCCGCAGCTCGTCCGAGGACACTTCGGGCGGCAAGGACCGCGGCGGGCGTTTGACGACGATCTGGCTCACCGGAGCATCAATCCCTCAATACGGACGGTCACTTGCGTTCCGGCGCCCCCGTGACCGCTCGTTTCAGGGGCTCCCTCCGCGCGACGGTGATCCTACTTGCAGCCTGTGACACCGGAGCCCGGTAGGGTGGCGCGCGCAGTGTGCGCAACCGCGAATCAGGGGGTCCGAGGACGTGAGTACGACCGCAGCGACAGGCTTCTGCCGGGTCACGGTGGTGGCGCCCGACAGTCGCATCGATGTGGCCCTCCCGGAGGACATCGCCGTCGCCGACGTCTATCCGGAGATCCTCCGGCTCACCGGGCAGACCCAGCCCGCGGGGGCGCCCACCGGCTACCACCTGGTGCGCCGCGACGGCACCGTCCTCGACGGCGCCCGCACCCTCGCCGCCCAGCAGGTCCTCGACGGGGAGCTGCTCAGCCTGCGTCCCTTCGCCGAGTCGCTGCCGCCCGCCGTCTTCGACGACGTCTCGGACGCCGTCGCCTCCGCCGTCACCCGCGACCGCCACCTGTGGAGCGACGACCTGCTGCGCTGGGCGGGCCTGGCCGGCGGCGTCCTGCTGCTCGTCCTGATGGGCTTCGTCCTCTGGTACGCCGATCCCGTCGACCACGACATGCACGGCCTGCCCGGCATCATCGCGGGCTCCGCCGGCCTGCTGCTCACCGCCTTCGCGGGCGTGCGGGCCCGGGTCTACTCCGACCGCGCCAGCGCCGTGGCCCTGGGCCTGGGCGCGCTGCCGCTGCTGCTGATCGCGGGCTCCGGCATCATCGGCCCGGACAGCGGCGACGGACCCGGCAAGCTCCAGTTCCTGCTCGGCTGCGTCACCGTCCTGGTCGCCTCGGTGTCCCTGGTGGTGCTCACCCCGAGCGGCGACGCCCCGTTCGTGGCGGCCACCTTCCTCGCCGCCACCGGCACCCTCGCCACCTTCGTGGCCATCCTCACCGAGTCCAGTGCCACCCGGACGGCCGCGGTCTGCGCCCCGGTCGCCATCGGCCTGGTCGCCTTCCTGCCGGGCCTGTCCGCCCGCTTCGCCCGGCTCCCCATCGGGTACGCCTCGCCGCGCAGCGCCGCCGCCGACGACTTCGGCGCCGAGCCCAGCACCGCCCCCGACGCCCGCCCCGTCGACGCCGAGCGCATCGCCGCCCAGGCCCGGCGCGGCCACGAGATGCTGCTCGGCCTGGTCGGCGGCTGCGCCGCCACCGTGGTCGGCTCCGCCGCCGTCCTCGGCTTCTCGCACAGCGTCTACGGCCAGCTCCTCGCCCTCGCGGCCGGGCTCGCCATGCTGCTGCGCGCGCGTCTGTTCCGCTACACCTCGCAGGTCGCCTGCGTCCTGGTGGCCGGGATCGCCGCCATCGCCCTGCTGGTCCTCGGCCTGTCCCTGAACCCGCCCGGCGACCTGCTGTACGACTTCGTCCGCTACGGCGACCGCGGCTCCCTCGACATCCGTACGATCTGGCTCTCCGCGGCCGTCGCCGCCGGCGCCGCCCTGATCACCGCGATCGGCCTGGTCATCCCGAAGAAGGGCCTCTCGCCGTTCTGGGGCCGTACCCTCGACCTCGCCGAGGGCGCCGTGCTGCTCTCGCTGGTCCCGCTCTGCCTGGCCGTCCTGGATGTCTTCGACCGGGCCCGCTCGCTCACCAGCGGCTGACCGGCCCCCACCGGCTCCCCGGGGACACGCCCGGGGGGCGGAGGACCCCCGATCGGACGAGTCCCGGCGTACTGGTACGCTGTGTGACGGCCGTTTGTGTACGCGTCTCCGGATCTCTTCTGGAGGCTGCGCCCAGCGGATCCCCGCCTCCCGAGTAACGGAAGCTCCCCTGAGACCAAGACCAGGGGCACTCGGTGGCACATCAAGACTACGAGGAGTACCGCGTGTCGCTCGACGCCGCTACGAAGAAGCAGATCATGTCCGAGTTCGGCCAGAAGGAGGGCGACACCGGCTCCCCCGAGGTCCAGGTCGCCATGCTCTCCCGCCGCATCTCGGACCTGACCGAGCACCTCAAGACCCACAAGCACGACCACCACTCCCGTCGTGGTCTGCTGATCCTGGTCGGCCAGCGCCGCCGCCTGCTGCAGTACCTGGCCAAGAAGGACATCCAGCGCTTCCGTGCGCTGGTCGACCGCCTGGGCATCCGCCGCGGTGCGGCCGGCGGCGCCAAGTAAGTCGCCGTGAAGGGAGCGGTTCCCACCTATGAGGGGGCCGCTCCCTTTGCTGTACGTGCGCGACGTACCGGACGCTCAGTAGTCTGGTCGTACAACGCACCACGGAATAATGAGGGAGAAGCCTCCTCCCGCCGCCGGTCCTCGGTAGTGGCCTCCGGGGAGAGAACGCCCCCGGATGCTTCGATCGAAGACCGGCCCGCAGCACAGGAGCGCTTCTCCGCTGACCGTCCCCCCGCCACACGGGCCCGGGGACGAAAGACGATGAGTATGGAGAAACCACTGGTGGAGAACGAGACCCACTACGCCGAGGCCGTCATCGACAACGGTTCCTTCGGCACCCGCACCATCCGCTTCGAGACGGGCCGCCTGGCCAAGCAGGCCGCCGGCTCCGCCGTCGCGTACCTGGACGACGACACGATGGTCCTCTCGGCCACGACCGCGTCCAAGAAGCCCAAGGACCAGCTCGACTTCTTCCCCCTGACGGTGGACGTCGAGGAGCGGATGTACGCGGCCGGCAAGATCCCCGGCTCCTTCTTCCGCCGTGAGGGCCGCCCCTCCGAGGACGCCATCCTCACCTGCCGGCTGATCGACCGCCCGCTGCGCCCGTCCTTCAAGAAGGGCCTGCGCAACGAGATCCAGGTCGTCGCCACGATCATGGCGCTCAACCCCGACCACCTCTACGACGTGGTCGCCATCAACGCCGCCTCCTGCTCCACGCAGCTGGCCGGCCTGCCCTTCTCCGGCCCGATCGGCGGCGTCCGCGTCGCGCTGATCCGCGGCCAGTGGGTGGCCTTCCCGACGCACACCGAGCTCGAGGACGCCGTCTTCGACATGGTCGTCGCCGGTCGCGCCCTCGAGGACGGCGACGTCGCGATCATGATGGTCGAGGCCGAGGCCACCGAGAAGACGATCCAGCTCGTCAAGGGCGGCGCCGAGGCGCCGACCGAGGAGGTCGTCGCCGCCGGTCTGGACGCCGCGAAGCCCTTCATCAAGGTGCTCTGCAAGGCCCAGGCCGAGCTCGCCGCCAAGGCCGCCAAGCCGACCGGCGAGTTCCCGGTCTTCCTCGACTACCAGGACGACGTCCTGGAGGCGCTCTCCGCCGCGGTCAAGGGCGAGCTCGCCCAGGCGCTGACCATCGCGGGCAAGCTGGACCGCGAGGCCGAGCTGGACCGCGTCAAGGAGCTGGCGGCCGAGAAGCTCCTGCCGGCCTTCGAGGGCCGCGAGAAGGAGATCTCCGCCGCGTACCGCGCGCTGACCAAGAAGCTGGTCCGCGAGCGCGTCATCAAGGACAAGGTCCGCATCGACGGCCGCGGGATCACGGACATCCGTACCCTGGCCGCCGAGGTCGAGGCCATCCCGCGCGTGCACGGCTCGGCGCTGTTCGAGCGTGGCGAGACCCAGATCCTGGGCGTCACCACTCTCAACATGCTCCGTATGGAGCAGCAGCTGGACACCCTCTCCCCGGTGACCCGCAAGCGCTACATGCACAACTACAACTTCCCGCCGTACTCCGTCGGTGAGACCGGCCGCGTGGGCTCGCCCAAGCGCCGCGAGATCGGCCACGGCGCGCTCGCCGAGCGCGCGATCGTGCCGGTGCTGCCGACGCGCGAGGAGTTCCCCTACGCGATCCGCCAGGTGTCCGAGGCCCTCGGCTCCAACGGCTCGACGTCGATGGGCTCGGTCTGCGCCTCCACCATGTCGCTGCTGAACGCCGGTGTGCCGCTCAAGGCCCCCGTCGCCGGTATCGCCATGGGCCTGATCTCCCAGGAGATCGACGGCAAGACGCACTACGTCGCCCTCACCGACATCCTCGGTGCGGAGGACGCGTTCGGCGACATGGACTTCAAGGTCGCCGGTACGAAGGAGTTCGTCACCGCCCTCCAGCTCGACACCAAGCTGGACGGCATCCCGGCCTCCGTCCTGGCCGCGGCCCTCAAGCAGGCCCGCGACGCCCGCCTCCACATCCTCGACGTGATGATGGAAGCGATCGACACGCCGGACGAGATGTCCCCGAACGCCCCGCGGATCATCACCGTCAAGATCCCGGTGGACAAGATCGGTGAGGTCATCGGCCCCAAGGGCAAGATGATCAACCAGATCCAGGAGGACACCGGCGCCGAGATCACGATCGAGGACGACGGCACCATCTACATCGGTGCCCAGGTCGGCTCGCAGGCCGAGGCCGCCCGCGCCACGATCAACGCGATCGCCAACCCGACCATGCCGGAGGTCGGCGAGCGCTACCTGGGTACGGTCGTCAAGACCACCACCTTCGGTGCCTTCGTCTCCCTGATGCCCGGCAAGGACGGTCTGCTGCACATCTCGCAGATCCGCAAGCTCGCCGGTGGCAAGCGCGTGGAGAACGTCGAGGACGTGCTCGCGGTCGGCTCCAAGGTGCAGGTCGAGATCGCCGAGATCGACTCCCGTGGCAAGCTCTCCCTGATCCCGGTCGTCGAGGGTGAAGAGGGCGACGAGACGAAGGACGACACCGACAAGTGACGTCCCGTAGCTCCAAGGCGACGGCCCGCACCTCCTCGGAGGCGCGGGCCGTCGCCCGTACCCAAACGCTTCTCCAGGGCGCGGGCGGCATCGGCACCGTCCGCCGCACGACCCTCCCCGGCGGCCTGCGCGTCGTCACCGAGACCCTGCCCTCCGTACGGTCGGCGACCTTCGGCATCTGGGTCCAGGTCGGCTCCCGTGACGAGACGCCCACGCTCAACGGCGCCACGCACTACCTGGAGCACCTCCTGTTCAAGGGCACGCGCAAGCGCAGCGCCCTCGACATCTCCGCCGCGATCGACGCGGTCGGCGGCGAGATGAACGCCTTCACGGCGAAGGAGTACACCTGCTACTACGCGCGCGTGCTCGACACCGACCTGCCGCTGGCGATCGACGTCGTCTGCGACATGCTGAGCGGCTCCCTCATCCTCGAAGAGGACGTGGACGCCGAGCGCGGTGTCATCCTCGAAGAGATCGCGATGACGGAGGACGACCCGGGCGACTGCGTGCACGACCTGTTCGCGCACACCATGCTCGGCGACACCCCGCTGGGCCGCCCGGTCCTCGGCACCGTCGACACGATCAACGCGCTGACCCGGTCGCAGGTCGCCCGCTTCTACAAGAAGCACTACGACCCGCGCCACCTGGTCGTGGCCGCCGCGGGCAACGTCGACCACGCCACCGTCGTACGCCAGGTGCGCAGGGCCTTCGAGAAGGCCGGCGCGCTGACGCGGACGGACGCGGTCCCGGTCGCCCCGCGCGACGGCGTCCGCACCCTGAAGACGGCCGGCCGGGTGGAACTCCTCAACCGCCGTACCGAGCAGGCGCACGTCGTCCTCGGCATGCCGGGCCTGGCCCGCACCGACGAGCGCCGCTGGGCGCTCAGCGTGCTGAACACGGCCCTGGGCGGCGGCATGTCGTCCCGCCTCTTCCAGGAGGTACGGGAGAAGCGCGGCCTCGCCTACAGCGTGTACTCGTACACCTCGGGCTTCGCCGACTGCGGTCTGTTCGGCGTGTACGCGGGCTGCCGGCCCAGCCAGGTCCACGACGTCCTGAAGATCTGCCGGGACGAACTGGACCGGGTCGCCTCCGAGGGGCTGTCGGACGAGGAGATCGGCCGCGCGATCGGCCAGCTCTCCGGCTCGACCGTCCTCGGCCTGGAGGACACCGGCGCGCTGATGAACCGCATCGGCAAGAGCGAGCTGTGCTGGGGCACCCACATGTCGGTCGACGACATGCTGGCCAAGATAGCCGCGGTCACCCCGGACGACGTCAGCGAGGTGGCCCGTGATGTGCTGGGCCGGCGTCCCTCGCTGTCCGTCATCGGCCCGCTGAAGGACAAGCAGGCCGACCGCCTCCACGAAGCGGTCTCCTGATCCGTACGCAACCCGTACGTACCTGTACGCAAGGACGTGAGGAAGCAAGATGAGCAAGCTGCGCGTGGCGGTTCTCGGCGCCAAGGGCCGCATCGGTTCCGAAGCGGTACGGGCCGTGGAAGCGGCCGAGGACATGGAGCTGGTGGCGGCCCTGGGCCGGGGCGACAAGCTGGAGGCGCTCGCGGAGGCGGGCGCCGAGGTCGTGGTCGAGCTGACCACGCCCGCCTCGGTGATGGGCAACCTTGACTTCTGCGTGCGCCACGGCATCCACGCGGTCGTCGGCACCACCGGCTGGACCGAGGACCGCCTCGCGCAGCTCACCACCTGGCTGGACGGCTCGCCGTCCACCGGTGTGCTCATCGCGCCGAACTTCTCCATCGGCGCCGTCCTGACCATGAAGTTCGCGCAGCTCGCGGCCCCCTACTTCGAATCGGTGGAGGTCGTGGAGCTGCACCACCCCAACAAGGTGGACGCGCCCTCCGGCACCGCCACGCGCACCGCGCAGCTCATCGCGGCGGCCCGCGCGGAGGCGGGCGTCGGTCCCGCGCCGGACGCCACGGCGACCGCGCTGGAGGGGGCGCGCGGCGCGGACGTCGACGGCGTCCCCGTCCACGCGGTCCGGCTGCGCGGTCTGCTGGCGCACCAGGAGGTCCTCCTGGGCGCCGAGGGCGAGACACTGACGATCCGTCATGACTCGCTCCACCACAGCAGCTTCATGCCGGGCATCCTGCTCGGCGCGCGCCGCGTGGTGACCACTCCCGGCCTGACCTTCGGCCTGGAACACTTCCTCGACCTGAACTGAGCTGGACTGCGGTCATGCGCGCAAAGATCACTTACTTCGTCACGGCCGCCGTCCTGGTCTTCTACTTCGTCCTGGTCGGCAGCCGGGGCGTGATGCTCATCCAGGACGGCAAGCTGATCACCGTCACCATGGGGCTCGCCGTCCTGGTGCTGCCGCTGATCGGCATCTGGTTCCTCTGGGCCAACACCCGCTTCGTGACCCGGGCCAACGCCCTCGCCGCCGAACTGGAGGCCGAGGGCGGTCTGCCGGTGGACGAGCTGGTCCGCACCCCGGCCGGCCGGATCGACCGCGACTCGGCGGACGAGGTCTTCGCCCGCCGCAAGGCCGAGACGGAGGACGCGCCGAACGACTGGCGCTGCTGGTTCCGCCTCGCCGTGGCCTACCAGGACGCCCGCGACACCCCGCGCGCCCGCAAGGCCATGCAGCGGGCGATATCGCTGCGGGAGGCGGACTAGCCCGGAGCGGGCCCCTCCGCCGCGGGCTCCGGCCCGCGGTCAGACGCGCCCGTACTCCGCGGCCCAGGCCTCGACCGTGTCGGCGGCCCGGTCGAACGCCTCGACGCGCGAGAGGAAGTCCGCGTCGTGGTCGGTGAGCAGCGCGCCGAGCGGGGCGCCGGTGCTCCTGGTGACGAGCAGCGCCTGGCCCTGCACGGTCCTGGGCAGCCCGAGCCACCGCACGGGCTGCTGCACCGTCCGTACGTTCTCGATCTGCGGCCACGGCACCGTGGCGGTGCTCAGGAAGCGGACGCGCCGCAGCCCGGCCCGGCTGACCCAGACGCCCATCCGCAGCATCCGCAGCGCCGACGCGATCACCAGGAGCGCGACGACCAGCACCACGAGCGCCTCGACCGGACCGCCCGTGAACGCGATGATCACGGAGCCGAGCAGCACGAACGAGGCCAGGAGCAGCAGCACGGCGGCCGCGGCGACCCGGTAGGGGCCCGGCCGGTAGGGACGCCGCCAGCGGTCGTGGTCGTCGAAGGGCAGCGCGATGTCGTCCTCGGTCGCGTCGAATGCGCGGTCGGCCGTCAGGAAGGGCAGGGGCACGACTGATCCTCACTCACAAGCACGCTCGATTGCTGTGCCCGGTGAGGCTACCCAGGAGGCCGTCGGACGACCACTTCCGGGGGGCCATGGGGGTGCCTCCCACGCCATTCGGGCGATGGGGGAGGGGCCCGGGTCAGCGGCCGTCCGCCGCCTGCGGCTGCTGGGTGTGGGTCGGCGACTGGCTCGGCTGGAGCGCGGGCATGCCGAACAGGAGCGAGCCCGCGAGCCCGGCGGCCACGGTCAGCCCGATCAGCGTACGGCCCACTATGCGGCCGGCACCGGCGCGCTCGCGGGGCGGCGGGGTGACGTTGCTGCGGAAGCGGTCGGCATCGGCGACGAACGCGAAGGGGACGGGCTCACGCCGGCGAAACATGAGGGGCTTCTCCTTGTCTGTGGGTGTCTGCGGGGCTGTCTCTGGTGGGGCGCTCGAACTGCGGTGCGTCTACTGGTACAGACGCATGGAGTTGAGGATTGGTGCCCGAATTCCCCGAATTGGCCGAACAATTCTGTGACGGATCGTCAGGGCGGGCGTTGTCGGTGCCGGGCCGTAGAGTGGTCGCCGCCGTACCAACTGGAAGGACCCGCCGGTGACCGACACCCCCGCCGCAGACCTCAAGCCCAGCTTCCGCAGTGACGTCACCGTCGAGCTGGTGAAGCACACCGCGGGCGACTCCGACGTCCTCTGGGCGGCCCGCGTCTCGACCGCCGGAGAGCAGTCCCTGGAGGAGCTCCAGAAGGACCCCGAGCGCTCCCGCGGCCTGATCAACTACCTGATGCGGGACCGGCACGGCAGCCCCTTCGAGCACAACTCGATGACGTTCTTCATCAGCGCCCCGATCTTCGTCTTCCGCGAGTTCATGCGGCACCGGGTGGGCTGGTCGTACAACGAGGAGTCGGGCCGCTACCGGGAGCTCCAGCCGGTGTTCTACGTGCCGGGGGCCGACCGCAGGCTCGTCCAGCAGGGCCGCCCCGGGAAGTACGAGTTCGTCGAGGGCACCGAGGCCCAGCAGGAGCTGACCGCCCGCGCGATGGAGGACTCCTACCGCCAGGCGTACGAGGCGTACCAGGAGATGCTGGCGGCCGGCGTCGCCCGCGAGGTCGCCCGCGCGGTGCTCCCGGTCGGCCTGTTCTCGTCGATGTACGCGACGTGCAACGCCCGCTCCCTGATGCACTTCCTGGGTCTGCGCACCCAGCACGAGCAGGCGAAGGTGCCGTCGTTCCCGCAGCGGGAGATCGAGATGGTCGGCGAGAAGATGGAGGAGCACTGGGCGAAGCTCATGCCGCTCACCTACGCCGCCTTCAACGCCAACGGCCGCGTCGCCCCGTAAGTGGCGCGAATCCGCCCGTACGGGCACGGATGTGCGAATACCTCGCGCAAAGTGTCCGTATTGCGGCGTTTCGTGAAGTTCATCTAGGCTGATCAAACGGACCCGGCACTGCTTGAACCCCCGAGCAGGCAGTGCCGGGCTCCCTCTGCCACGTCCCCCGAGGGGACACCCGGCGCTGAGCAGCGAGTAGCGTGTTACCCATGGCTCCGATCTCCACTCCGCAGACCCCCTTCGGGCGGGTCCTCACCGCCATGGTCACGCCCTTCACGGCGGACGGCGCACTCGACCTCGACGGCGCCCAGCGGCTCGCCGTCCACCTGGTCGACGCAGGCAACGACGGACTGATCGTCAACGGCACCACCGGCGAGTCCCCGACCACCAGCGACGCGGAGAAAGACCAGCTCGTACGGGCCGTACGGGAAGCGGTCGGAGACCGGGCCCACGTCGTCGCCGGGATCGGCACCAATGACACGCGTCACACCCTGGAGCTGGCACGTACGGCCGAGCGCGCCGGCGCACACGGCCTGCTCGCCGTGACGCCGTACTACAACAAGCCCCCCCAGGAGGGCCTGTACCGGCACTTCTCGGCCATCGCCGATGCCACCGAGCTCCCGGTGATGCTCTACGACATCCCCGGCCGCAGCGGTGTCCCGATCGACACCGAAACCCTCGTGCGCCTCGCCGAGCACCCGCGTATCGTCGCCAACAAGGACGCCAAGGGCGACCTCGGCCGTGCCAGCTGGGCCATCGCCCGCTCCGGCCTCGCCTGGTACTCCGGCGACGACATGCTCAACCTGCCGCTGCTCTCGGTCGGCGCGGTCGGTTTCGTCTCGGTCGTCGGCCATGTGGTCACCCCCGAGCTGCGCGCGCTCCTCGACGCCTACCTCTCGGGCAATGTCCAGAAGGCCACGGAGATCCACCAGCGGCTGCTCCCGGTGTACACGGGCATGTTCCGTACCCAGGGAGTCATCACCACCAAGGCCGCCCTGGCCCTCCAGGGACTGCCCGGCGGCCCGCTGCGCCTGCCGATGATCGACCTGACGGCGGAGGAAACCGCCCAGCTCAAGGTCGATCTCGCGGCCGGCGGGGTACAGCTTTAGCTCCTACGGGGTAAAGCTGTCACCACAGACTTCACAACTGAATACGAAGAACGAAACAGACAACAGCAAGTGCACGAATGTCATGCGCGCCACGTGCCCTACCGGTACGTGGCGTGCGTGGTGAGGAGAGTCTTTTGAGTCATCCGCATCCTGAACTCGGTACCCCGCCGAAGCTCCCCAAGAACGGCCTGCGCGTCACGCCGCTCGGTGGTCTGGGTGAGATCGGCCGGAACATGACGGTCTTCGAGTACGGCGGCCGCCTGCTCATCGTCGACTGCGGCGTCCTCTTCCCCGAGGAGGAGCAGCCCGGCGTCGACCTGATCCTGCCGGACTTCAGCAGCATCAGGGACCGCCTCGACGACGTCGAGGGCATCGTGCTCACGCACGGCCACGAGGACCACATCGGCGGCGTCCCGTACCTCCTGCGCGAGAAGCCGGACATCCCGCTGATCGGCTCCAAGCTGACCCTCGCGCTCATCGAGGCGAAGCTCCAGGAGCACCGCATCCGCCCCTACACGCTGGAGGTCGTCGAGGGCGACCGCGAGCGCCTGGGCCCCTTCGACTGCGAGTTCATCGCCGTCAACCACTCCATCCCGGACGCCCTCGCGGTGGCCATCCGCACCCCCGCGGGCCTGGCCGTCGCCACCGGCGACTTCAAGATGGACCAGCTCCCGCTCGACGGGCGCCTCACGGACCTGCACGCGTTCGCGCGGCTGAGCGAGGAGGGCATCGACCTCCTCCTCTCCGACTCCACCAACGCCGAGGTCCCCGGCTTCGTACCGCCCGAGCGGGACATCTCCAACGTCCTGCGCAACGTGTTCGCGAACGCCGACAAGCGGATCATCGTGGCCAGCTTCGCCAGCCACGTGCACCGCATCCAGCAGATCCTCGACGCCGCCCACGAGTACGGCCGCCGGGTCGCCTTCGTCGGCCGCTCGATGGTCCGCAACATGGGCATCGCGCGCGACCTCGGCTATCTGCGGGTCCCCGCGGGCCTGGTCGTGGACGTCAAGACGCTCGACGACCTGCCGGACGACGAGGTCGTGCTGGTCTGCACCGGTTCGCAGGGCGAGCCCATGGCCGCGCTGTCCCGCATGGCCAACCGCGACCACCAGATCCGGATCGTCCCGGGCGACACGGTGATCCTCGCGTCGTCCCTGATCCCGGGCAACGAGAACGCGGTCTACCGCGTCATCAACGGCCTGACCCGCTGGGGCGCGAACGTCGTCCACAAGGGCAACGCCAAGGTGCACGTCTCGGGTCACGCCTCGGCCGGCGAGCTGCTGTACTTCTACAACATCTGCAAGCCGAAGAACCTGATGCCGGTCCACGGCGAATGGCGCCACCTGCGGGCGAACGCGGAACTCGGAGCGCTCACCGGCGTCCCGAAGAACCACATCGTCATCGCCGAGGACGGCGTGGTCGTCGACCTGGTCGACGGCGCCGCGAAGATCGTCGGCAAGGTCCAGGCCGGTTACGTGTACGTGGACGGCCTCTCGGTCGGCGATGTCACCGAGTCCTCGCTCAAGGACCGTCGCATCCTCGGGGACGAGGGCATCATCTCCGTCTTCGTCGTCTTCGACGCGTCGAGCGGCAAGATCGTGAGCGGTCCGACGATCCAGGCGCGCGGCTCCGGCATCGAGGACTCGGCGTTCAGCCCCGTGGTCTCGAAGATCGAGGAGGCGCTGAACAAGTCCGCCCAGGACGGCGTCGTCGAGCCCCACCAGCTCCAGCAGCTGATCCGCCGCTCGGTCGGCAAGTGGGTCTCGGACACCTACCGCCGCCGCCCGATGATCCTCCCTGTGGTCGTCGAGGTCTGACGACCCGTCGGGTACTGACGGCGTACGCCCGGAGCGGGGCCCCCCGATTTGCATCGGGGCGCTCCGCTCCAGTACGTTTACATCTCCTCCAGACGGGAACCCGGTACCTTCATGTACCTCCCGCGTCCATGACGCGGGGTCAGGGAAGCCGAACGGAAGGGAAATTCCGACTCGGATCTTCTGATAAAGTCGGAGTCGCCGGAAAGGGAAACGCGAAAGCGAGAACCTGGAAAGCAAATCCCGCCGACAGGGAAATCGGACGCGAAAGAGTCTGATAGAGTCGGAAACGAAGGAAGCGCCCGGAGGGCCCGGAAACGGGAACGAAGGAAGC
>NZ_JBEXWK010000044.1:0-66190 GCF_040629815.1 Streptomyces sp. NPDC005878 | reverse complement strand
ACCCGGATCGTGTCCCCGATCCCCTGGCTCAGCAGCGCCCCGAACGCCACCGCCGACTTGATCGTCCCCTGGAACGCCGGACCCGCCTCCGTCACGCCCAGGTGCAGCGGATAGTCACACCGCGCCGCCAGCTGCCGGTAGGCCTCGACCATCACCACCGGGTCGTTGTGCTTCACCGAGATCTTGATGTCCCGGAAATCATGCTCCTCGAACAGCGACGCCTCCCACAGCGCCGACTCCACCAGAGCCTCCGGCGTCGCCCGCCCGTACTTCTTCAGCAGCCGCGCATCCAGCGAACCCGCGTTCACCCCGATACGAATCGGCGTCCCCGCGTCCTTCGCCGCCCGCGCGATCTCCTTCACCTTGTCGTCGAACTGCTTGATGTTCCCCGGATTCACCCGCACCGCCGCACACCCGGCATCAATCGCCGCGAACACATACTTCGGCTGGAAATGAATATCCGCGATCACCGGGATCTGCGACTTCTTCGCGATCACCGCCAACGCGTCCGCGTCATCCTGCGTCGGACACGCCACCCGCACGATCTGACACCCCGACGCCGTCAGCTCCGCGATCTGCTGCAACGTCGCCCCGACATCCGACGTCCGCGTCGTCGTCATCGACTGCACCGACACCGGCGCGTCACCGCCGACCGCCACGGATCCCACCTGGATCTGACGGCTCTTGCGACGCTCGGCCAGCCTGGTCGGAACGGACGGCATTCCCAGTGAAATCGCAGTCATCTGCTGTGCAACCCCAAGGTGTGGATCAAGGTCCCGAGATCGGCGGGCTCCAGCCTTCGAGGTTACGGCACCCCGGGGCGCGCGAGCACACCGTGCCCCGCGGTTCACCGAAAGGGACGGCCCGGGCACGTTACGCGCCCGGGCCGTCCCGTACTCCCGTACGACCGCTAGGAGATCTTCACCGGGTTCACCACGTCCGCGACCAGCACGAGCAGGGTGAAGCAGATGAAGATCCCGGCCACCACGTACGCGACCGGCATGAGCTTCGCCACGTCGAACGGGCCCGGGTCGGGGCGCTTGAAGACGCGGGCGACCGTGCGGCGCAGCGACTCCCACAGCGCGCCCGCGATGTGCCCGCCGTCCAGCGGCAGCAGCGGCAGCATGTTGAAGAGGAACAGGGAGAGGTTGAACCCCGCGACCAGGAACAGCATCATCGCGATCTGGTTCTCCGGCGGGATGTCGAGGGTGAACACCTCGCCGCCGACCCGGGCCGCGCCGACCACGCCCATCGGGGAGTCGGCCTTGCGCTCCTCGCCGTTGAAGGCCGCGTTCCACAGGTCCGGGACCTTGGAGGGGATCGCGACCAGCGACTTCACGCCCGAGCGCATCATGTCGCCCATCCGGTCCACGGACTCGCCGAAGGACTGCTGGACGATGCCGGTGGCGGGGCTGAAGCCGAGGAAGCCCGCCGAGGTGGTGCCGGAGGTGTAGTTGCCGGAGCCGTCGATCCTGGCGACGTCGTTCTTGATCAGGCTGGCGTGCAGATCCACCGGCCTGCCGTCGCGCTGGACGGTGATCGTGGCCGGGCCGATCGTGTCGCGGATGTGCTTCTGGAGCGCCGACCAGTCGCCGACCTTCTCGCCGTTGAACGCGACGATCTTGTCGCCCGCCTTCAGACCGGCCTGCTTCGCCGGGGCCACCGGGTCGGAGGCCTTGCAGGTGTCGCGCTGCTCCTTCTGCGAGATCACGCAGTCGGAAACCTTGCCCACCTGGGTGGTCTGGGTGTTGACGCCGAACGTCATCATCACGCCGAAGAAGATCGCCACGGCGAGGATCAGGTTCATGAACGGCCCGGCGAACATCACGATCACGCGCTTCCACGGCTTGCGCGTGTAGAACAGCCGCGTCTCGTCGCCCGGCTGGAGCTCCTCGAAGGCCGCCGAGCGGGCGTCCTCGATCATGCCGCGCCAGGGCGACGTGGAGCGCGCGGTGATCCGCCCGTCCTCGCCGGGCGGGAACATGCCGATCATGCGGATGTATCCGCCGAGCGGGACCGCCTTGATGCCGTACTCGGTGTCGCCCTTCTTCCGCGACCAGATGGTCGGGCCGAAGCCGACCATGTACTGCGGCACCCGGATGCCGAACATCTTGGCCGTGGAGAGGTGGCCCAGTTCGTGCCACGCGATCGAGACGAGCAGGCCGACCACGAAGACGACTATGCCGAGGACCGTCATCAGAATCGTCATGCGCGCGCCTCCGCTGTCGCCTTCACCGCGAGTTCCCGGGCCCGGGCCCGTGCCCAGGTCTCCGCTTCCAGGACGTCCGAGACCGTGAGTGAGGTTCCCTCGGCGGGGGTGCCGTGCTCGGCCACCACCTCTGTGACCGTATCCATGATTCCGTTGAAAGGCAGCCGTCCCGCGAGGAAAGCGTCCACGCACTCCTCGTTCGCGGCATTGAACACCGCCGGAGCCGTGCCCCCCAGCTTCCCGACGTGCCGGGCGAGTCCCACCGAGGGGAAGGCCTCGGTGTCCAGCGGGAAGAACTCCCAGCTCGACGCCTTGGTCCAGTCGAAGGCGGGGGCCGCGTCGGGTACCCGCTCGGGCCAGCCGATGCCGATGGCGATGGGGCCGCGCATGTCGGGCGGGGTGGCCTGGGCGAGCGTGGAGCCGTCGGTGAACTCGACCATGGAGTGCACGTACGACTGCGGGTGCACGACGACCTCGATGCGCTCGAAGGGGATGTCGTACAGCAGGTGCGCCTCGATGACCTCCAGGCCCTTGTTCACCAGGGTGGCCGAGTTGATCGTGATCACCGGGCCCATCGCCCAGGTGGGGTGCGCCAGGGCGTCCTCGGGGGTCACGTCCGCCAGCTGAGCGCGCGTACGGCCGCGGAAGGGGCCGCCGGAGGCGGTGACCACCAGCTTGCGTACGTCGGCGCGGGTGCCGGCGGCCAGGGCCTGGAAGAGGGCGGCGTGCTCGGAGTCGACCGGGATGATCTGGCCCGGCTTGGCGAGCGCCTTCACCAGGGGGCCGCCGACGATCAGCGACTCCTTGTTGGCCAGCGCCAGGGTCCGGCCCGCCTCCAGGGCGGCCAGGGTGGGCGCGAGGCCGATGGAGCCCGTGATGCCGTTGAGGACGGTGTGGCACTCGGAGGCGGCGAGCCCGGTGGCCGCGTCGGGCCCGGCGAGGATCTCGGGCAGCGGCTCGGTGCCGTACCTCTCCTTCAGCGCCTCGCGCAGCGCGGGCACCGCGTCCGTCCGGGCGACCGCGACCGCGCGGACCCGCAGCCGGCGCGCCTGCTCGGCCAGGAGCGCGACCCGTCCGCCCGACGCGGCGAGCGCGGTGACGCGGAACCGGTCGGGGTTGCGCAGCACCAGGTCGATGGCCTGGGTGCCGATGGACCCGGTGGAGCCAAGGACGACGATGTCCCGGCGGCCTTCGGCGGGATCGAAGGCGATGTGCGGGTCGGCGAGGGGGGCTGGGCTGTCGCTCATCCCCCCATTCTTGCCGCATCCGCTGTGCGCCGGGACAGCACTCCCCCCGTGCGGGGGCCGCGCGGCGTGTTCCGGGGGCGCCGGGGCACCGGGGAGCGCGGCTCTCCCGGTGCCCCAACGGCCCGGTGGATTCAGCGGATCGGGCGGTGGACGTTGTCCCGCTCGGCGGGCCCCGGGGTGGCGTCGGCGATCCACGGGCCGTCGCCGGACGGGTCGACGACGCCCTCCTCCAGCCAGGTGTACGAGCCGGCCAGCACCCCGGTGACGACCTTGCGGTCGAGGTCGTCGGTGTTGGCCCACAGCCGCTCGAAGAGCTCGTCCACCCGGATGCGGGCCTGGCGGCAGAAGGCGTCGGCCAGCTGGTGGGCCTCGCGGCCGTGGGTGCCGCTGGTGCGCAGCAGCTCCGCCCGTACGCAGGCGGCGCTCATCGCGAACAGTTCGGCGCCGATGTCCACGATCCGGCCGAGGAAGCCCTGCTTGGTCTCCATCCGGCCCTGCCAGCGCGACATGGCGTAGAACGTGGAGCGGGCCAGCTTGCGGGAGGACCGCTCGACGTACCGCAGGTGCTGCGCCAGACCCTCGAACTCGCTATAGGAGTTGGGCAGTTGGCCGGGACCGGAGAGCAGCTTGGGCAGCCAGCGGGCGTAGAAGGCGGCGGCGCCCGCGCCCGCCCTGGCCTTGTCGGGCAGCTTCTTGTCCGGGTCGATCAGATCGCCCGCGACGGAGAGGTGGGCGTCGACGGCCTCGCGGGCGATCAGCAGGTGCATGATCTCCGTGGAGCCCTCGAAGATGCGGTTGATGCGCAGATCGCGCAGGATCTGCTCGGCCGGTACGGCCCGCTCGCCCCGGGCGGCCAGCGAGTCGGCGGTCTCGAAGCCGCGTCCGCCGCGGATCTGGACCAGCTCGTCGGCCATCAGCCAGGCCATCTCGGAGCCGTAGAGCTTGGCGAGGGCCGCCTCGATCCGGATGTCGTTGCGGTCCTCGTCGGCCATCTGCGAGGACAGGTCGAGTACGGCCTCCAGGGCGAAGGTGGTGGCCGCGATGAACGAGATCTTGGCTCCGACGGCCTCGTGCTGGGCGATCGGCTTGCCCCACTGCTCGCGCGCCGCCGACCACTCCCGGGCGATCTTCAGACACCACTTGCCCGCGCCGACGCACATCGCCGGCAGCGAGAGGCGGCCGGTGTTCAGGGTGGTCAGGGCGATCTTCAGCCCGGCGCCCTCGGGGCCGATGCGGTGGGAGGCGGGGACGCGGACCTGGTGGAAGCGGGTCACCCCGTTCTCGATACCGCGCAGCCCCATGAAGGCGTTGCGGTTCTCCACGGTGACGCCCGGAGAGTCCGCCTCGACCACGAAGGCGGTGATGCCGCCCTTGTGCCCCTCGGACTTCGGCACCCTGGCCATGACGACCAGCAGGTCGGCGACGACGCCGTTGGTGGTCCACAGCTTCACGCCGTCCAGGACGTAGGCGTCGTCGCCGTCCGGGACCGCCGAGGTGGCCAGCCGCGCCGGGTCCGAGCCGACGTCCGGTTCGGTGAGCAGGAAGGCGGAGATGTCGGTACGGGCGCAGCGCGGCAGGAACGTGTCCTTCTGCTCCTGGGTGCCGAAGAGCTTCAGCGGCTGCGGTACGCCGATCGACTGGTGCGCCGAGAGCAGGGCGCCGATCGCGGGGCTGGCGGAACCGGCCAGCGCGAGGGCCTTGTTGTAGTACACCTGGGTGAGGCCGAGGCCGCCGTACTTGGTGTCGATCTTCATCCCGAGGGCGCCGAGCTCCTTGAGCCCGTTGATCACCTCGTCCGGGATGCGCGACTCGCGCTCGATGAGGGCGCCGTCGATCTTCGTCTCGCAGAAGTCCCGCAGCTTGGCGAGGAACGCCTCGCCGCGCTCCGCGTCCTCGCCCGCGGGCAGCGGATGCGGGTGGATGAGGTCGAGCCGGAAACGCCCGAGGAAGAGTTCCTTCGCGAAGCTCGGCTTGCGCCAGTCCTGCTCGCGCGCGGCTTCGGCGACCCGGCGCGCCTCGCGCTCCGAGACCTTGGGTGTGCCGTGTGGTGCGGTCATTGAGGGGTACTCCTCGCCGCGACGTTGTGCGGGGCGCGCACACGCACCCCGTTACCGGACAGTGCTACTCGTCCGTATGTACCCGATTCCCGCGCGGCCAGCCACCCCTGGGACGCGAAACGGCCGGAGCCCGCCGACGGGGCTCCGGCCGTTCGCGTACGTACGTCCTAGAGCGCGAGGCCGGTGAGGACCAGCACGCGCTCGTAGGTGTAGTCGTCCATGGCGTAGCGCACGCCCTCGCGGCCGACGCCGGAGGCCTTGGCGCCGCCGTACGGCATCTGGTCCGCGCGGTACGAGGGGACGTCGCCGATGATCACGCCGCCCACCTCCAGGGCGCGGTGGGCGCGGAAGGCGGTCTGCACGTTGTGCGTGAAGACGCCCGCCTGGAGGCCGTACTTGGAGGAGTTGACGGCCGCGAAGGCCTCCTCCTCGCCGTCCACCTTCTGCACGGTGAGGACCGGTCCGAAGACCTCCTCGCAGGCGAGGGTGGTGTCGGCCGGGACCTCGGTGAGGACGGTCGGCGCGTAGGAGGCGCCGTCGCGCTTGCCGCCCGCGAGCAGCTTCGCGCCGGCCGAGACCGCCTCGTCGACCCAGGACTCCACGCGTCGGGCGGCGTCCTCGCTGACGAGGGGGCCGACGTCGGTGGAGGCGTCGGAGGGGTCACCGGTGACCTGGGCCTCCACGGCGGCGACGATCTTCGGCAGCAGCCGGTCGTAGACGGCCGCGTCGGCGATCACGCGCTGCACGGAGATGCAGGACTGGCCGCCCTGGTAGTTGGAGAAGGTGGCGATACGGGACGCCGCCCAGTCCAGGTCCGCGTCCGAGGCGAAGTCGGCGAGGACGACGGCCGCGCCGTTGCCGCCGAGCTCCAGGGTGCAGTGCTTGCGCGGCACCGAGTCCATGATCGCGTAGCCGACCTTGTCGGAGCCGGTGAAGGAGATGACCGGCAGGCGCTCGTCCTGGACCAGGGCCGGCATCTTGTCGTTGGCGACCGGCAGGACGCTCCACGACCCGGCGGGCAGCTCCGTCTCGGCGAGCAGCTCGCCGAGGACGAGGCCGGACAGGGGGGTCGCCGGGGCGGGCTTGAGGATGATCGGCGCGCCGACGGCGATGGCCGGGGCGACCTTGTGGGCGCACAGGTTCAGCGGGAAGTTGAACGGCGCGATGCCGAGGACGACGCCCTTGGGGAAGCGGCGGGTCAGCGCGAAACGGCCCTGGCCGCCGGCGTCGGTGTCGAGGCGCTGGGCCTCGCCGCCGTTGAAGCGCCGGGCCTCCTCCGCCGCGAACCGGAACACGGACACCGCGCGGCCGACCTCGCCGCGGGCCCACTTGATGGGCTTGCCGTTCTCGGCGGAGATCAGCTGGGCGATCTCCTCGGTGCGCTCGGTGAGGCGCTTGGAGACGTGGTCGAGGGCCGCGGCGCGTACGTGCGCGGGGGTCGCGGCGAACTCGTCGACCACGGCGTGCGCGGCGGCGACGGCCTCCTCGACCTGGGCCTCGGTCGGAACGCTCACCGTGCCGACCAGCCGGCCGTCCCAGGGGGAGGTGACGTCGAAGGTGTCCTCACCGGTGGCCTGGCGGCCGGCGAGCCAGAAGGCGTGGGTGGAAGTCATTGTGAATCCCGGCCCTTCCGAGGTTGGGGTGGTGGGTGGTGGGGTTCTGGTGCTGTTGCCTGCGCTTCCCACCGTAGGGGGGTGGGGGCGGGGGTGGGGTTGTCCGGGGTGGAGTGGTGCGGGCGTGCCGCGCTCCCTTTTGGAGGGCCCCTCCCCGCCCCTTCCCTAAACCCTCCGGGGGTGGGGGTGGGGGGCTGCTTTCCCGGGGCTACGCCCCGGCCCCCCGCTGCGTGGCCTGCGGCCCTGCGCCCCGGGGGGTCTTTTTGTCTGCGGGTGGGTGGAGGGCTTGTCGCGCAGTTCCCCGCGCCCCTTGTGGGGCGGTGGTTCGTGTGCGGGTTGTCTGTGGCTGAGCGCGCAGTTCCCCGCGCCCCTGAATGCCTAGGGGCGCGGGGAACTGCGCGAGCAACCCTCCACGGTCCGCAGGTGAAAACGGGGTTCGGGGCGTAGCCCCGGGGAGGGGCACCGAGGGGCGCAGCCCCGTCGGGGGGCCGAGGGGCGGAGCCCCGCCGGAGGGTCGAGGGGCGGAGGCCCGTCGGAGGGTCAGGGGGTGGGGTGGAGCCACGCCACCGTGCCCCCGGAGGGGTCAGGGAACAGGGCGGGGTGGGGAAAGCTCACTCGGGCCGGGACGCCGTCGCCTTCAGGGCCAGCCACAGCTCCATCCGGACGTCCGGGTCGTCCAGGGACCGCCCCAGGATCTCCTCCACCCGCCGCATCCGGTATCGCAGCGTATGCCGGTGGACACCAAGGTCCGCCGCCGCCGCGTCCCACTGACCGTGGCGCGACAGCCACGCCCGCAGGGAGGCGACCAGGTCGCCCCGGCCCGTCGCGTCGTGCTCGTACAGCGCGCGCAGCATCCCGTCCGCGAACGCCCGTACCGCGTCCTCCGCCAGCAGCGGCACCAGTGAGCCCGCCACCAGCTCCTCGTGCTCGACCAGCGGGCGGCCCCGGCGCCGGGCCACCGACAGCGCCTGTTCGGCCTGCTTGTACGCGGACGCCGCCGCTATCGGCCCGGCGGGCGCGGACAGGCCGGCGACGAGTTCGGCGCCCTCCTCGGGGGTGAAGGAGACGCACGCGGCCACCGCGTCGCCCCCGTCGGCCGCGAGGACCACGAGGCGGTCGCCCTCGGGGACCACCAGGACCGCCTCCCCGGCCCGCGCCGCCGCCGACTCCATCGCCTCGGTGAGCGCCCCGAGGTCGGCCGCCTCCCCCGCCCGCTCGGCGATGACCAGGCGGAAGGGGGCGTCGAGGAGCCCGCCGTAGAGGTCGCCCGCGACCGCCCGGGCGTGGTCCTGCTGCCCGGACAGCAGCATCCGCAGCACCGCCGCGCCCAGCCTCTGCTCGGCGAGCTGGAGGGCCCGGGTCCGTTCCGTGGTGAGGGTCAGCAGCGCGACCGCGGAGTGCACGGCGTACCGCTCGGCTGTCCCCAGCGGAGCCCCCGTACCGACCGCCAGCGCCCCGCGCACCCGGCGCCCCGTCCCCAGCGACTGGAGCTCGACGCGGTCGTCCGAGCCGCCGGCCACCGCGCTGGCGGGCGCGGCCCGGTCGCGCAGCCGGGCCACGTCGGCGGTGAGCCGGGCCGCCCGCCGCCCGGCCCATTCGGGCCGCACCGCCACCACCGCGCCCGCGGTGTCGTACAGCGCGGCCCACCCGTCGACGTGCGCCGCGAGCCGGGCCAGCAGTTCGCCGGGGCCGGCCAGCGCCGCCCGGGTCAGTTCGCGCTGGGCCTCGAAGCCCGCGGTCACCGCCCGGTACTGGTCGGCCGCGATCGCCGCCGAGACCGCCTTGGAGATCGCCAGGAACGGGGTGCGGCGCGGCACCTCAAGGAGGGGGAAGTCCTCCGCCCGGGCCGCTTCGAGCAGCGCGTCCGGCACGCTCTCGTAGCTGACGCCCACCGCGAAGCCGAGCCCGACGACCCCGGCGCCGGCGAGCCTGCGCACATAGCGGCGCATGGTCTGGGGGTCCTCGGCGTCCAGCGTCATCGCGGTGATGAGGAGGAGTTCGCCGCCCTCCATGTACGGGACGGGGTCGGCGAGCTCGCTGACGTGCGCCCAGCGCACCGGCGTGTCCAGCCGGTCCTCGCCCGCGCGCACGGTGAGCTTCAGCGCCGAGTGCTGGACGAGGGAGGCGAGGGTGGGCGGCATGGGCGGCTTCGACGACCTTCGGGGAGGGACCGGGGGAATGCGCCATCCCGTATGAACGGCGCACCCCGATTCTGCCAGGACGGCGGGGTCCCGGCGCCCCCTCAGCCCCGCAGGTCCACCAGGAGCGGCGGCGCGTGCTCGCCCCCGACCTCGGTGAGCGAGAGCACCGCGTGCCCGGCGGGCACCTGGTGGGCGAGCTGGGAGGCCGACCAGCGTTCCCGCTCGACCTTGCGGACGGTGACCGCGTCCCGGGTCACCGCCTTGCCGGTGGCCAGCTTGCGCAGCGAGTGCAGCGCGCGGGTGAGCGGCTGGTCGGCGAAGACGGCGTGCTGGGCGACCTCGGTCGTCTCCACCCACTCGGTGCCCCACAGCTGCGACAGGAGCTGCCCGTCCCAGGTGGTGACGCCCCGGAACGCCATGTGGCAGCCGACCGAGGCCAGCAGCGAGGTGTGCAGCCGTTCGGGCACGTCGGCCAGGGCGCGCAGGGTGAGCACCACCCCGGCGTTGGCCTGGCGCAGCCGCTGGAGGGCCCGTACGGAGCCGGCGGTCACCGCGTGCGTGGCGTCGTCCAGGACCAGGCAGGCGAAGAGCGAGCGGTCCTGGCGGGCCAGGGCGTTCGTCGTGAACTGGACCAGCAGCAGCCGGTTCAGCAGCCGCGCCGCCTCCGGGTGCGCCCGCTCGGGCAGGTCGACCCGGACCCGTACGGGGTGCTCCAGGGCGCGCAGCGAGAACGGGCGGCTGTGGCCCGTGGTGTCGAAGAACGCGGCGAAGGCGGGCCGGTCCAGCGGGGCGAGCCGGTCGGCGAGGACCGGGCCCGGGTCGCCGGGGAGACCGCTGTTCCGGGCGCGCGCGTCGAGTTCGCGGTGGAGCGCCGGGTGCGCGTCACGGTCGAGGTCGGCGCGGAGCTCGTCGAGCGCGTCGCCGGCGCCGTCCAGGAGTTCGCGCAGCCGGGGCACCGAGGGGAAGCGGCCGTACGCGGCCCGGTAGGGCCCGAGGAGCTGGGCGAACGCGGTGGCGGCGCGCCGCACGTCGGCGTCGGGCAGGTCCCCGGCGCAGGCCTCGGCGAGCAGGGCGGCGGCCTCGTCGGGGTCGAGGGTGCCGCCGTAGAGGTCCAGGTCGTACGCGGAGGCGGGGTCGCCGGGCCGGACGATCACGTCGTACGCCTCGTCCGCGCCCAGCGGGGTGCCCGCGGCGCCGACGGCGACCACGGCGGCCTGCCCGGCCAGGGCCTGGAGCGCCAGCGACTCCACCACGGGCCGCACCAGGTGGCGGGTCTTGCCCGCACCGGAGGGGCCGACGGCGAGCAGCGAGGTGCCGAGCGCCGCCGGGTCGACGGCCGCGCCGGCGCCCCGGCGGGCGGGCGGGTTGTGCTCCAGGTCCGCGTACCGGCCGATGCGCACCTGCGAGGTGAGCAGGTCGTGGGTGGCGGCGCGGGCGGGCAGGTCGCGGTCGCCGGAGGGGTGCAGACAGGCGCGGGAGCCGTCGCGCAGCACCGCGTCGGTGAAGGCCGTCAGCCGGGCCGGGTCGGCGACCACCGAGGTCCAGGCGCGGCGGATCCGGGCGCAGTCCACGTCGTTCATCCGGCCGCTCTCGGCGTCGGCGGCCAGCCGGTCTGCGGCGGTGTGCTGTCCGGCGTCGCGCAGCTGGGGCCAGTCGGCGGGGCCGCGGCCGGCGGGCGTCGCGCCCGGGGGCGCGGCGGGTGCGCGGCCGGTGCGTTCGCGCAGGAGCCCGGCCCAGTCGCCGGCCCGGCCGCACACGAACAGGGCG
Source organism: Streptomyces sp. NPDC005878 (assembly GCF_040629815.1). NCBI lineage: Bacteria > Bacillati > Actinomycetota > Actinomycetes > Kitasatosporales > Streptomycetaceae > Streptomyces > Streptomyces sp. NPDC005878. Next base: position 55,156 of record NZ_JBEXWK010000044.1, on the reverse strand, counting down.
GCCGCGACCACCAGCAGGTGGTAGACGGTGGTCACCGTGTCGGTGGCGTCCTTGGTGGCCACCGGGTCGTCGCTGAAGATCCACGCGTGCGGGACCACGCCGAAGGCGAGGGAGTAGAAGGGGAGCCAGTCGTCGGCCCAGATCACGAACCAGGCCAGGGCGACGGCGACGAGCGCGGTGCGGACCGCGCGGGCGGGCTGCGGGTGGTCCACGGCGTACCGCCGGAAGACCTCGCGCCAGTTGCCGAAGTGTCCGAAGACGTAGATGAGCGCGACCGCGACCAGGCTGTTGTAGGCGGCGAGCGCGGTGAGCGCGGCCGGGGGCCTCGGGTGGAAGGGGGCCCACCAGTCGGACGGGGTGAACAGCTCCAGCGGCACCCTGCGGTGCGGTACGTACCCGTTGCGCCACAGCGACCAGGCGAGGACCGCCGCGAGCAGCGCGATCACCGCGCCGCCGAGCAGCGCCCGGTCCGGCACGCGGTGGACGGCCTCGGTGGGGCGCGGCCGGTGCCCGTACCGCCACAGGCCCGGTTCGGCGGCGGCGCGCGGGGTGCGCAGCCACTCCCCCAGCGCCGGGCGCCCGGGGGGCCCGGCGGGCTGCGGCGGGAAGGCGGGCGGCCGGGCCGGGACGGGCGGGGGCGCGGCAGGGCGCGGCACCGGCCGCGCCTCCGTGCCCCGCGCGTCGTGCGTGCCTTCGGTGTCCATCGACCCTTCGCCCCCTGACCAGCCAGGTCCGTAACCGAGTCCAGCGGCCAATCTAAACGCAACCGGGGGGCTACGGGGGGTCAGCACGCGGCTGTTCGGGCCCGGTCTTCGTGACTGTGCCCCCGGGGCACCCGCCGGATTGCCGCGCAGCGGCATTCACGGGGGCGCGGGGAACTGCGCGACCAGCCCCCACCGGCCCGCGGACGAGGACCGGGCCCACACCGGGGGCGCTCGCTATGTCCGCGAAGGACAACGACACGGCTTCACCACTCCCCTACGGAGCATGCCCGCACCCCGCGCCGGGCCCTAGCCTGCGAAGAAAGCCAAGGAAGCGTCCAGCACACCCGCGTCCGCACACCCCCAGATCCTCCAGGAGCCCTCATGACCGCGATCCCGCAGGAGCGCCGCATCGTCACCGCGATCCCCGGCCCCAAGTCGCAGGAGCTGCAGGCCCGCCGCCTCGCCGCGGTCGCAGCCGGCGTGGGCTCCACCCTGCCCGTCTTCACCGCGCGCGCGGGCGGCGGCATCATCGAGGACGTCGACGGCAACCGTCTGATCGACTTCGGCTCCGGTATCGCCGTGACCTCCGTCGGCGCCTCCGCCGAGGCCGTCGTGCGCCGCGCCTCCGCGCAGCTCGCGGACTTCACCCACACCTGTTTCATGGTCACGCCGTACGAGGGGTACGTCGAGGTCGCCGAGGCCCTCGCCGAGCTGACCCCGGGCGACCACGCCAAGAAGTCCGCCCTGTTCAACAGTGGCGCGGAGGCCGTCGAGAACGCGGTGAAGATCGCCCGTGCGTACACCAGGCGCCAGGCCGTCGTCGTCTTCGACCACGGCTACCACGGCCGTACCAACCTGACGATGGCGCTGACCGCCAAGAACATGCCGTACAAGAACGGCTTCGGCCCGTTCGCGCCCGAGGTGTACCGCGTCCCGGTCGCCTACGGCTACCGCTGGCCGACCGGTGCCGAGAACTGCGGCCCCGAGGCCGCCGCCCAGGCGATCGACAACATCACCAAGCAGATCGGCGCCGACAACGTCGCCGCGATCATCATCGAGCCGGTCCTCGGCGAGGGCGGCTTCATCGAGCCCGCCAAGGGCTTCCTGCCCGCGATCGCCCAGTTCGCCAAGGACAACGGCATCGTCTTCGTCGCCGACGAGATCCAGTCCGGCTTCTGCCGCACCGGCCAGTGGTTCGCGTGCGAGGACGAGGGCATCGTCCCGGACCTGATCACCACCGCCAAGGGCATCGCGGGCGGTCTGCCGCTCTCCGCCGTGACCGGCCGCGCCGAGATCATGGACGCCGCGCACGCGGGCGGCCTCGGCGGCACCTACGGCGGCAACCCGGTGGCCTGCGCCGGCGCCCTCGGTGCGATCGAGACCATGAAGGAGCTCGACCTCAACGGCAAGGCCAAGCGGATCGAGGAGGTCATGAAGGGCCGTCTGTCCGCCATGGCCGAGAAGTTCGACATCATCGGCGACATCCGCGGCCGCGGCGCCATGATCGCGATCGAGCTGGTCCAGGACCGTGCCACCAAGGAGCCGCACGCGGCCGCCGCCGCGGCGCTCGCCAAGGCCTGCCACGCGGAGGGCCTGCTGGTCCTGACCTGCGGCACCTACGGCAACGTGCTGCGCTTCCTGCCGCCGCTCGTCATCGGCGAGGACCTGCTGAACGAGGGCCTCGACATCATCGAGCAGGCCTTCGCCGCGCTCTGATCACAGGACGCGCCCGCGGCCTGTGAAGAACGTGTGGGGGGCCGATGGCGGGATGGGAATCCGGCTGTCGTCCCCCCTCCCTCTGCCGTACGGTTTCTGCAGATGAGAGAAACACCTCGCCCGCGGGGAACCGCGGGCGGCTCCAGGGCGGCGCGTCCTCAGCCTCGTTCTGGTCGTGCCCTGGCGCACACCGCCGGTGCCTCTGGCTCCGGAACTCCTCACCGATCGGATGGCCGTCCGCCCCACACCCCCCGGGGCGTACGGCACACCGGTCCGACCGGCCGTCCCGGAACCTCCCCCCCTGTTCCGGGACGGCCGGCTTTCCTCCTCACCGCCTGTGCCGCTCTCGCGGCGCTCTTCGCGTTGCTGACCTGGCAGGTCGTCTCCGACGGCCCGCTGCGCCGGCTCGACGAGCGCGTCGGCGGGCAGCTCGCGGGCCGCGGCCCCCAGGGCCTGGCCCAGGTCCTCGCCGACCTGGGCTCCCTGCCCGTCGCCCTGCCGGTCCTCGCCCTCGCCCTCGTCTACGCGGTGCGGCGCGGCGCGCGCCAAGACGCGCTGGTGGCGGCGGTGACGATGGCGCTGGTCCCGGCCCTGGTCGTGCCGCTGAAGACGTGGACCGACCGTGCGGGCCCGCTCACCTCCGACACCGGCTACTACCCGTCCGGCCACACGGCCACCGCGATGGTGGCCTACGGCGGCGCGGCCCTGCTGCTCACCCGGTGCGCCGCCGTCCGCCGCCCATGGGTGATGCCCGCCACCGCGGGCGTGCTCACCGCGGCGACGGGCATCGGTCTGGTGCTGCACGGCTACCACTGGCCTCTGGACGTCCTGGCGAGCGGCTGCCTGTGCGGGATGCTCCTGCTGCTCAGCTCCATGGGTACGCGTCGAAGTTCCGGGAGAACTCGCCGCCGTTGAACCGGTCCCAGTTGACCGACCACGTCATCAGCCCGCGCAGCCCGGGCCGGCTCCCGTGCGGCTGGTACGAGCCGCAGTTCGCCTGCCTGGTCAGGCAGTCCAGCGCCTTGGTGACCTCGGCCGGGGCGGTGTGGCCGTTGCCCGCGTTGGTGGACGCCGGCAGTCCTATGGCCACCTGGTCGGGGCGCAGGGCCGGGAACATCCGGCTGCTGTCGCCCGCCACCGGGAAGCCAGTGAGCAGCATGTCGGTCATCGCGACGGGGAAGTCCGCGCCGCCCATCGAGTGGTACTGGTTGTCCAGGCCCATGATCGGCCCCGAGTTGTAGTCCTGGACGTGCAGCAGCGTCAGGTCGTCGCGCAGGGCGTGGATGACCGGCAGATAGGCGCCGCAACGCGGGTCCTGCCCGCCCCAGGGACCGGAGCCGTAGTACTGGTATCCGAGCTGCACGAAGAACGTCTCGGGGGCCATCGTCAGCACGAAACCCGGCCCGTACCTGGCCTTGAGGGTCTTCAGCGCCGCTATGAGGTTCACGACGACCGGTGTCGTCGGGTTGCGGAAGTCGGTGTCCCCGGTGTTCAGCGCGAGCGAGTGGCCCTCGAAGTCGATGTCGAGGCCGTCGAGGCCGTACTCGTCGATGATCTTCGAGACGGAGGCGACGAAGGTGTCGCGGGCGGCCGCGGTGGTGAGCTGGACCTGGCCGTTCTGGCCGCCGATAGAGATCAGGACCTTCTTGCCCGCGGCCTGCTTGGCCCGGATCGCGGCCTTGAAGTCGGCGGCCGGCTCCACGCCGGGGCACTCGCTCACCGGGCAGGGGCGGAAGCGGATGTCGCCGGAGGTGAGGGTGGTCGGCTCGCCGAAGGCCAGGTCGATCACGTCCCAGGAGTCGGGGACGTCGGCCATCCGCAGATAGCCGGAGCCGTTGGCGAAACTGGCGTGCAGATAGCCCACGAGCGCGTGCGCGGGCAGACCGCCGCCGGGGGTGCCGCCGCCGCTGGTGGTGGAGGCGGTGACGGTGGCGGACTTCGCCGACTCCCCGGCCGCGTTGGTGGCGGTGACCTGGAAGGTGTACGCGGTGGAGGCGGTCAGGCCCGTGACGGTGGCCGAGGTCCCGCTCACCGAGAGGGCTTGGGCACCTCCCCGGTAGACCGAGTAGCCGGTGGCGCCGGGCACGGCGGCCCAGCTCAGGCCGATGCTGGACGAGGTCGCGGAGCCCGCGGTCAGGCCGGTGGGGGCGGCCGGAGCCCGGCCGGGGCCGCCGTCCGGGCCCAGCAGGCTCACGTCGTCGGCGTGGTAGGCGCCGGTGCCGTACCAGCCGTGGGTGTGCAGGGTCACCGAGGTGGTGGCCGCGCCCGTCGTGAAGGTGGTGCGCAGCTGCTGCCAGGACGGGGCGGACTGGGTCCAGGCGGTGGCGTCGGTGGTGCCGGTGCCGGTGGCGCCCAGGTAGACGTAGCTGCCCTGCACCCAGGCGCTCAGGGTGTACGTGGAGCCGGGCCTGACCGCGACGGTCTGGGAGCACTGGGCGTTGTCGCTCCCGGACGGGGTGGCTCTGAGCGCCTTGGCGCCGCCGTGCACGGGTGAGGTCACCACGGCGCCGCTGCCCGCCGTACAGCTCCAGCCGTCGAGGCCGGCCTCGAAGCCGCCGTTGCGGGCGAGTTCGGGGTCGGCCGCGCGGGCGGTCTGCGCGGAGGCGACCAGGGCGCCCGCGGCGAGGACCGCCGCCGTGAGGGCGGCGAGGAGGCGGCTGGGTCTGGAGGTGCCGGCAAGCCTTCGGGTGCGGTCCACAACGTCCTCCGGGCATGGGGGGACCGGATCCGCGAGCGGGCGGGGGCGGATCCGGGGATGGCGGGGATGAGGCCGAGCCCGCCACAATGTGGTCCAGACCAATCGGGTTGTCAAGGCCTCGCGCAGGAGGCCGTCCCTTCCGGACAGCACCCGTTCAGTCCCGTCCGTCCCGTGCGAGGTACGCCGCCGCCTCGTGCATCGCGAGTTCCAGCAGCGCGGGATCGGTGAGGACGCCCGAGCCGTCGGGCGGGACCAGCCAGCGCACCCCGCCGCTGACCCGGCCGGGGTAGGGGACCACGATCCAGGTCCCCTGCCCGGCCCCGCGCACCCCGGTGCCCAGCCAGCGCGCGGCCGTGCCCGGCGGGACGAAGAACCCCAGCCGCGCGTCGCCGAAGTCGGCGAGGACGGGCCCCGGCCGGTCGACGAGCCGGAGCAGCACGTCCAGGGCGGCGTGCCCCAGCTCGCCCGGCAGGATCAGTACGTCCCAGCGCCTGCCGGCGGGGAGGAGGGCGACCCCCAGGGGGTTGCGCTCCCACTCCCACCGGCAGGCGTCGGGATCGGGCGCCACCGACGCCAGCCATTCCACCGCTGTCCTGGGCCCGGAGGCATTCATCACCCGGTCTTCCTTTCGTGAACGCGAAGTCGCTGTCACGAGGGGAGAGCGGGGCCGGGGCCGGCTATGACGCGGGTTTCGCTACCTGGCGGTAGTGAACCGGGGCGCTCATGATCACGGGTTGTGCGCCCCCCGCGTGGAGGGGAGCGAATGATCCCGTCGGATACGCGACGGTCAGCTGTCGAAGCCGAGACCCGCCCGGTCCATCGCCTTCAGCCACAGGTTTCTGCGCCCGCCGTTGGCGTCCGCGCGGGCCAGGGCCCACTTGGTGATGCCGATGCCCGCCCAGGCGACCGGCTCCGGCGGGAACGGCAGCGGCTTCTTGCGGACCATCTCCAGTTCGGTGCGCTCGGTCCGCTCCCCCGCCAGCAGGTCGAGCATCACGTCCGCGCCGAAGCGGGTCGCGCCGACGCCGAGGCCGGTGTACCCCGCGGCGTACGCCACCTTCCCGCCGTGGGCCGTCCCGAAGAACGCCGAGAAGCGCGAGCAGGTGTCGATCGCCCCGCCCCAGGCGTGGCTGAAACGCAGCCCTTCCAGCTGAGGGAAACACCGGAAGAAGTGCTCGGCCAGCTTGAGGTAGGTGGCGGGCCTGTCCTCGTACTCGGCCCGCACCTTCCCCCCGTACTTGTAGATCGCGTCGTAGCCGCCCCACAGGATGCGGTGGTCGGCGGTGATCCGGAAGTAGTGGAACTGGTTGGCGGAGTCGCCGAGCCCCTGGCGGTTCCTCCAGCCGACCGAGGCCAGCTGCTCCGCGCTGAGCGGCTCGGTCATCAGCGCGTAGTCGTAGACCGGCACGGTGTACGCCCGCACCCGCTTGACCAGCGACGGGAACACATTGGTGCCGAGCGCGACCCGCCGGGCGCGGATCCGCCCGTACGGAGTGCGCACCGCCATGCCCGGTCCGGCCGCCACCAGATCGAGGCCGGGGGTGTGTTCGTAGATTCGTACGCCCAGATCCAGACAGGCCCGCTTGAGGCCCCAGGCGAGTTTGGCGGGGTGCAGCATCGCCACGCCGCGACGGTCCCAGAGGCCGCCGAGGAAGGTCGGCGAGTGGACCTCGGCCCGCATCGCGTCCTGGTCGAGCAGATCGAGCCCCTCGAAGCCGAGCCCGACCGCCTCCTCGTACATCTCGTGCAGCTCGTCGAGCTGGTGCGGCTCGGTGGCCACGTCGATCTCGCCGGTGCGCTCGAAGTCGCAGTCCAGGGAGTACCGGGCGACGGCCGTCTCGATCGCGTCGAGGTTGGCCGCGCCCAGCTTCTCCAGCCGGGGCAGCTCCTGCGGCCAGCGGGCCAGACCGTTTCCGAGCCCGTGGGTGAGGGAGGCGGCGCAGAAGCCGCCGTTGCGGCCCGAGGCCGCCCAGCCGGTCTCCTTGCCCTCGATGAGGACCACGTCGCGGCCGGGGTCGCGCTCCTTGGCCAGGAGCGCGGTCCACAGTCCGCTGTAGCCGCCGCCGACGACGAGCAGGTCGCACCGCTCGTCGCCCGCGAGGGCGGGGAGCGCCCCGGGCCTGCCCGGGTCCTCCAGCCAGAAGGGGACGGGCTGGGCGTCCGTCAGGGAAAGGGCTGCCGCACTGCGCATGGCTCGGGTGACGGCCATGACTTCCAACTCCCTCGAAGGGTTCGGTCGGTTACTGCCTAGGCTTTCGCACGGTTGCCGCGCCGGTTCGCCACGAGCTGGCCGGCGACGACGACCACGACGGCGATGACGAACATCGCCGTACCGATGACATTGATCTGAACGGGCGTGCCCCGCTGCGCGGATCCCCAGACGAACATGGGGAACGTCACGGTGGAGCCCGCGTTGAAGTTGGTGATGATGAAGTCGTCGAAGGAGAGCGCGAAGGCGAGCAGCGCGCCCGCGACGATCCCGGGGGCGGCGATCGGCAGGGTGACCCGCGTGAACGTCTGGAACGGCCCGGCGTACAGATCGCGCGCCGCCTCCTCCAGGCGCGGGTCCATCGACATCACCCGCGCCTTGACCGCCGTGACCACGAAGCTCAGGCAGAACATGATGTGGGCGATGAGGATGGTCCAGAAGCCGAGCCGCGCGCCCAGGTTGAGGAAGAGCGTGAGCAGGGACGCGGCCATGACGACCTCGGGCATCGCCATCGGCAGGAAGATCAGCGAGTTGATCGCGCCGCGCGCCCGGAACCGGTAGCGCACGAGCGCGAAGGCGATCATCGTGCCGAGCACGGTCGCGCCGACGGTGGCCCAGGTGGCGATCTGGAGCGAGAGCGAGAGGGAGCCGCACATGTCGGCGACCCCGCACGGGTCCTGCCAGGCGTCGGTGGAGAACCGCTGCCAGGAGTAGTTGAAGCGCCCGTTCGGCTTGTTGAACGAGAACACCATCACCACGACGTTCGGCAGGATCAGGTACGCGAGGGTGGCGAGCCCCGCGATGACGATCACATTGCGTCGGAGCCAGCGCATCAGACCAGGTCCTCCGTCCCGGCTCGGCGGATGTAGACGGTGACCATGACCAGCACGATCGCCATCAGGATGAAGGAGAGGGCGGCGGCCGTCGGATAGTCCAGGACCCGCAGGAACTGCGACTGGATGACGTTGCCGACCATCTTCTGGTCGGTGGAGCCGAGCAGTTCGGCGTTGACGTAGTCGCCGCTCGCCGGGATGAAGGTGAGCAGCGTGCCCGAGACGACACCCGGCATGGAGAGCGGGAAGGTCACCTTGCGGAACGTGGTCGCGGGCGTGGCGTACAGATCGCCGGCGGCCTCGTGCAGCCGGGGGTCGATCCGCTCCAGGGACGTGTACAGCGGCAGGATCATGAACGGCAGGAAGTTGTACGTGAGGCCGCAGACCACCGCCATCGGCGTGGCCAGCACCCGGTCGCCCTCGGTGAACCCCAGCCAGCCGGTCACATCGAGCACGTGCAGCGAGTTGAGCGTGTGCACCACCGGCCCGCCGTCCGCGAGGATCGTCTTCCAGGCGAGGGTGCGGATCAGGAAGCTGGTGAAGAACGGGGCGATGACCAGCACCAGGATCAGATTGCGCCAGCGGCCCGCCCTGAAGGCGATCAGATACGCCAGCGGATACCCGAGCAGCAGGCACAGCGCGGTCGCCGTGCCCGCGTACAGCAGCGAGCGCACGAACTGCGGGTAGTACTCCTCGAAGGCGTCCCAGTAGGTCTGGAAGTGCCAGGTGACCTGGAAGCCCTTCTCCAGGGAGCCGGTCTGCACCGAGGTGGAGGCCTGGTAGACCATCGGCAGCGCGAAGAAGACGATCAGCCACAGGATGCCGGGCAGCAGCAGCCAGTAGGGCACCAGGCGCCTGCGCGCCGACGCCTTGCGTACGGGGAGGTCGGCGGCCGGGGGCGCCTCGGTCAGGGCGCTCACGCGGCGTCCTCGACCTTCTCCACGCCCGCGTCGATCGCCTGGGCCGCGTCGAGGCCGAAGGTGTGCGCCGGGTTCCAGTGCAGGACGACCTCGGCACCGGGAAGGAGTCCCGCGCGCCGCTCCACGTTCTGCTCGTACACCGCGAGCCCCCGGCCGGCCGGGGAGTCGACGACGTACTGGGTGGAGACGCCGATGAAGGAGGAGTCGACGATGCGGCCGGGGATCCGGTTGCGGCCTTCCGCTGTCGAGCCCTCGTCCTCGCGGTGGGCGAGGGAGATCTTCTCCGGGCGCACACCGACGAGGATCCTGCCGCCGCTGGCGGTGGGGGCCTGACATCGTCCGCGGGGCAGCCGCAGCTTGGCGCCGCCCGCGCTGACCAGGACGGACTCGCCGCTCGTCTCGACGATCTCGGCCTCGATGAGGTTGGAGGTGCCGAGGAAGTTCGCCACGAAGGTGGTCCTCGGGTTCTCGTAGAGGTCGGCGGGGGCGCCGAGCTGCTCGACCCGGCCGCCGTTCATCACCGCGACCGTGTCGGCCATGGTCATGGCCTCCTCCTGGTCGTGGGTGACGTGGACGAAGGTGATGCCGACCTCGGTCTGGATGCGCTTGAGCTCCAGCTGCATCTGGCGGCGCAGCTTGAGGTCGAGGGCGCCGAGCGGCTCGTCGAGGAGCAGCACCTGCGGGTGGTTGATGAGCGCGCGGGCGACCGCCACGCGCTGCTGCTGGCCGCCGGAGAGCTGGTGGGGCTTGCGCCCCGCGAAGTCGCCGAGCTGGACGAGCTCCAGCATGTCGTCGACCTGCTTCTTCACCGACTTGATGCCCCGGCGGCGCAGCCCGAAGGCGACGTTCTCGGAGACGCTCAGGTGCGGGAAGAGCGCGTACGACTGGAAGACGGTGTTCACGGGCCGCTTGTGGGGCGGCAGACCGGTGACGTCCCTGTCGCCGAGGAAGACGGTCCCGGTGGTGGGCTCCTCCAGTCCGGCGATCATGCGCAGGGTGGTGGTCTTGCCGCACCCGGAGGCGCCGAGGAGGGCGAAGAAGGAGCCCTGCGGGACGGTCAGTTCGAGCGGATGGACGGCGGTGAAGGAGCCGTACGTCTTGCTGATCCCGGTGAGGCGGACGTCGCCGCCGTCGTTCTTGTCGTCAGTCATGGGTTGCGATCCCAGGGGTGGAGAGGGACGAGGGGAGGTTTTTCAGGCGGGGGGTGGTCAGGCGCCGATGAGCTTGGCGAACTTCTCCTCGTACTTCGTCTCCTCCTCGCTGCTGAGCGAGCGGAAGGAGTGCGCCTTGGCGGCCATGGCCTTGTCGGGCAGGATCAGCGTGTTCTCGGCGAGCTCCGGGTCGATTTTGGTGAGCGCCTCGCGTACGCCGTCGACCGGGCACACGTAGTTGATGTACGCGGCGAGCTGGGCCGCGACCGCCGGCTCGTAGTAGTAGTCGATCAGCCGCTCGGCGTTGGCCCGGTGCCGGGCCTTGGCGGGGACCAGCAGGTTGTCGCTGGAGAGCATGTAGCCGGCCGCCGGGATCGCGTACTTGATGTCGGGGTTGTCGGTCCGCAGCTGGGTGACGTCGCCGCCCCAGGCCACGCACGCGGCGAGGTCGCCCTTGTCCAGGTCGCCGGTGTAGTCGTTGCCGGTGAAGCGCCGGATCTGCTTCTTGTCGACGCCCTTCTGGAGCCTTCCGATCGCCGCGTCGTAGTCGGCGTCGGTGAAGTTCGCCGGGTCCTTGCCCATGTCGAGCAGGGTCATCCCGACGGTGTCGCGCATCTCGGTGAGGAAGCCCACCCGGCCCTTGAGGGTGGGGTCGTCGAGGAGCTGGGTGACCGAGTCGACGGTCCGCCCGCCGGTCGCCCTGGCGTTGTACGCGATGACCGTGGGGATGCCGGTCCAGGGGTAGGAGTAGGCCCGGCCCGGGTCCCAGTCGGGGGTGCGGAAGGGCGCGGAGAGGTTGGCGAAGGCGTGCGGCAGCTTCGAGGCGTCGAGCTTCTGCGCCCAGCCGAACCGGATGAGCCGCCCGGCCAGCCAGTCGGTGACGACGATGAGGTCGCGGCCGATGTCCTGCCCGGCCGCGAGCTGCGGCTTGATCTTCCCGAAGAACTCGACGTTGTCGTTGATGTCCTCGGTGTACTTGACCTGGATACCGGTCCGCCGGGTGAAGGCGTCGAGCGTCGGCCGGTGCTTCTTGTCGTCGCTGACGTCCATGTACTCGGTCCAGTTGGAGAAGCTGATCACCTTCTCCTGGGCCGAGTGGTCGTCCGAGGCCGGGGCCTGGCCGCCGTCCTTCTTGGCGGCCGGGATCCCGCAGCCGGCGAGCCCCGCCAGGCCGCCGACGGCGAGCGCGCCGAAGCCGGTGGCCCGCATCAGCGAGCGGCGGGTCAGGGCGCCCCGGCCGCTGGTCAGGCTGCGCTGTATGGCGGCCAGTTGGGCCCCGGACAGGCGGTCCGGCTCGTAACTCTCCATGCGCTGTGTGCCCTTTCGGGTGGAGGTGGCGCCCGCTGGTCGGACGGCCGCCACGCGGCGCGGCGCCGCTGATCGGATGCTTTATCGGTCCCCGAAGATCGTGCGGTGCCAGTCCTTCGCGGCGACCGCCGTGTTGTCGTACATCACATGCTTGACCTGCGTGTACTCCTCGAACGAGTACGCCGACATGTCCTTTCCGTAGCCGCTTGCCTTGTAGCCGCCGTGCGGCATCTCGCTGATGATCGGAATGTGGTCGTTGACCCACACGCACCCGGCCTTGATCTCGCGGGTGGCGCGGCCCGCCCGGTAGACGTCCCGGCTCCAGGCGGATGCGGCCAGGCCGTACGGCGTGTCGTTGGCGAGCCGGATGCCCTCGTCGTCGGAGTCGAAGGGAAGGACGGTGAGCACCGGCCCGAAGATCTCGGACTGGACGACCTCACTGTCCTGCGGGGCACCGGTGATGAGGGTGGGCGCGTAGAAGGCGCCCTCGCTCTTCGGGGCCGCGCCACCGGTGACGATCCGGGCGTAGGAGCGGGCGCGCTCGACGAACCCGGCGACCCGGTCGCGGTGGACGTGGCTGATCAGCGGGCCCAGGTCGGTGGCGGGGTCGAAGGGATCGCCGACCCGGACGGTCGCCATCAGATCGGCGACCCCGGCCACGAAGGCGTCGTGGAGCGGCCGCTGTACGTACGCGCGCGTGGCGGCGGTGCAGTCCTGGCCGGAGTTGATGAGGGAGGCGGCGACCGCGCCGTGGACGGCCGCCTCCAGGTCGGCGTCGTCGAAGACGACGAAGGGGGCCTTGCCGCCGAGCTCCAGATGGGTCCGCTTGACGGTGGCGGTGGCGATCTCGGCGACGCGCTTGCCGACGGCGGTGGACCCGGTGAAGGAGGTCATCACGACGTCGGGATGCCCGACGAGATGCTCCCCGGCGTCCCGCCCGGCGCCGCAGACGATGTTGACGACCCCGTCGGGAATCCCGGCGGCGGTGGCGGCCTCGGCGAAGAGAAGGGAGGTCAACGGGGTGATCTCGGCGGGCTTGAGGACGATGGTGTTGCCGGCGGCGATGGCCGGGAGGACCTTCCAGGCGGCCATCTGGAGCGGATAGTTCCAGGGGGCGATGGAGCCGACGACACCGAGCGCCTCACGGCGGACGTACGAGGTGTGGTCGCCCGAGTACTCCCCGGCGGACTGCCCCTGGAGGTGGCGGGCGGCCCCGGCGAAGAAGGCGGTGTTGTCGACCGTGCCGGGGACGTCGAACTCCCGGCTGAGCTTGATCGGCTTGCCGCACTGGAGGGACTCGGCCCGCGCGAACTCCTCCGCGCGCTCGGCGAGGACGGCGGCGAAGCGGTGCAGGGCGTCGGAGCGCTCGGCGGGGGTGGCGCCCGACCAGCCCGGGAAGGCGTCCTTGGCGGCGGCGACGGCGGCGTCCACATCGCCGCTCCCGCCCAGCTCGTACGTGTACACGACCTCACCACGGGCGGGGTCGACGACGTCCTGCTTGCGCCCGGAGGTGCCCGGGGTGAGACGCCCGCCGATGTACTGGGCGCCGCCGTCGAAACGGTCCTGCGCGGGGAAGCGACTGCTGCTGCTGTTGCCCATCTCGCTCACGGTCTCCGTAGCTCCAGCTCGATTTGAGTGCCGATCCTGACAGAGCGGCACCTGGCCAACAAGTGATTCCGTTGTTGCCTTTTGGTTACGCGACGGAATCTGTCGACCATGTGTCGGGTCCGGCCATAAATACCCGTACGGAGTGTCAGTGGCGGATGCCAGACTCGCGTGTATGGAGAAGATCGACAAATTGATCGCGCAGGTCAAGGATGGTGAGCGGCTGAAGTTCCTGCACTTCTGGGGGCACACGCCGCGCCGTGATGGCACGCTCGGACCGAGCTGTCTCAGCCAGTGGTGGCCGTCGCCGTTCACGGTGGACGGCGTCGACTACGCGACGGCGGAGCACTGGATGATGGCCGCCAAGGCCCGCCTGTTCGCCGACCCGGAGGCGGAGCGCGCGGCACTGACCGCACGGACCCCCGCGGAGGCGAAGAAGGCGGGGCGGCTGGTGCGGGGGTACGAGGAGGAGGTGTGGAGGCGTGAGCGGTACGGGATCGTGCTGGCGGGCTCCCTCCACAAGTTCGGCCAGTCCGAGGCGCTGAGGGAGTACCTGCTGACGACGGGCGACCGCGTCCTGGTCGAGGCGAGCCCCCTGGACCGCATCTGGGGAATCGGCCTCCCGGCGGACGCCCCCGAGGCGTCGGATCCGCGGCGGTGGCGGGGGGAGAACTTGCTGGGGTTCGCGCTGATGGAGGCGCGGGGGGTGCTGCGGGGCGCGTGATCCTCCCCCACCCCGCCCTTTCCCTGAAGCCCTCGGGCGGCGGGCGCCTTGGGGGGGTGGGATTTGTGTTGCGGGGCGGTGGGGGGGTGCCGGGGGCCCGGGGTGCTTTCGTCTGCGGGCCGGCGGGGGCTGGTCGCGCAGTTCCCCGCGCCCCTGGGGGGCGTGCCTTCGGGGGGATGCGGGTGCGGGTGCGGCCCGGGGTGCTTTCGCCTGCGGGCCGGTGGGGGCTGGTCGCGCAGTTCCCCGCGCCCCTAGGGGGATGGGGTGCGGGGTGGCGGATCCTCGGCGGGGTGCGGGTGGGCCGGCCCGTCCGCGCGACGGGGCGGGGTGCAGAGGCGGAGCCCCGCTCAGGTGCGGGGGCGAAGTCCTCGTCACTCGCGTCCCGGAGAACCCTGGCCCGGCGGCTCACCCCAAACGGCAGGGTGCAGGGGGCGGAGCCCCCGCTCGGGGGGTCGGGGGCGGAGCCCTACCAGGGGTGCAGGGGGCGCAGCCCCCGCTCGGGGGGTCGGGGGGCGCAGCCCCCGCTCGGGGGGTCGGGGGGCGCAGCCCCCGCTCGGGGGGTCGGGGGGCGTAGCCCCCTGGGAACACCCCCCCACCCCCGGAGGGTTTAGGGAAGGGGCGGGGTGGGGGAGTCCCTCAGCACCAGCGACGTCGCGAACGGGTCGTCGTACCGCGTTGAGTCATCCCCATCCTCATCATTCGTCACCGCCCAGATCATCAGCCCCAGAAACACCGCGCTCACCACAACCCCCACCGCCCCGAGAATGATCCCGGCCAGCGCCTGCGCCCCGTTCGTGGCCTCGCCCCGCTTCGCCCGGCCCCTCCCCAGGAACCCGAAGATCAGCGCCAGGATGCCGAGCACGATCCCGAGGCCCCAGAGGCAGAACAGCACCACCGACAGGATGCCCAGCACCAGCGCCGTCGTGCCGAAGCCATTGAGCGGCGCGGCCATGCCGGTCCAGCCGGGATGGCCCGGGTGGCCGGGGTGGCCGTAACCCGGGTAACCGGTGTAGGCGGGATACGCGGGGTAGCCGTAACCCCCCGGCGCCCCGGGCCCACCCGGAGCCGTGGGCGGCGGCGGCACCGGCCCGGCCGCGGGCGGCGCCCCCGCCGCCGGCATCGACGTCACCGTCGGCTGGTCGTGCACCGGCTTCGACAGCGGAACCTTCTGCTCCGGCGGCGCCCACGGGTCCACGGGCTCCGCGCCCTCGGACGACTGATCGCGGTTGTCTGACATGGGCCTCCCCCATCGTGGTTCCGACATGCTAAGGCTCCGGCCCGCGGCCCGATCCGCGGGATCCGGGCGATCCGCCCGGCCTAACATGATCCCCGACGAGCGAAGCCGACAGCCGCGGAGGAAGAACCATGACCGATCTGCACCCGTTCATCGCGGGGCTGCCCAAGGCGGAACTCCATGTGCACCACGTCGGCTCGGCCTCGCCCCGTATCGTCGCCGAACTCGCCGCCCATCACCCGGACTCGAAGGTCCCCACCGACCCCGAGGCCCTCGCGGACTACTTCACGTTCACCGACTTCGCGCACTTCATCGAGGTCTACCTCTCGGTCGTCGACCTGATCCGCACCCCGGAGGATGTGCGGCTTCTCACGTACGAGGTGGCCCGCGACATGGCCCGGCAGAACATCCGGTACGCCGAGCTGACCATCACCCCCTTCTCCTCCACCCGCCGCGGCATCGACGAGCGCGCCTTCATGGACGCGATCGAGGACGCCCGCAAGGCGGCCGAGAAGGAGCTCGGCACGGTCCTGCGCTGGTGCTTCGACATCCCGGGCGAGGCCGGTCTGGAGGCGGCGGCCGAGACGACCCGGCTCGCGACCGACGACGCCGTCCGCCCCGACGGCCTGGTCTCCTTCGGCCTCGGCGGTCCCGAGATCGGCGTACCGCGCCCGCAGTTCAAGCCCTACTTCGACCGGGCCATCGCCGCCGGGCTGCACTCGGTACCGCACTCGGGCGAGTCCACGGGCCCGCAGTCCATCTGGGACGCCCTGCGCGACCTGCGTGCCGAGCGCATCGGCCACGGCACCAGCGCCACCCAGGACCGCGACCTCCTCCAGCACCTCGCCGACCACCGGATCGCCCTGGAGGTCTGCCCGACCTCCAACCTGGCGACCCGCGTCGTCACCGACATCGAGCGGCACCCGATAAAGGAGATGGTCCGGGCGGGAGTGCTGGTCACGGTCAACAGCGACGACCCGCCGATGTTCGGCAGCGACCTCAACAACGAGTACGCGGTCGCCGCCCGTCTGCTGGAGCTGGACGAGCGCGGGGTGGCCGGCCTCGCCAAGAACGCCGTCGAGGCGTCCTTCCTGGACGCGGCGGGCAAGGCCCGGCTCGCCGCCGAGATCGACGACTACACCGCGCGGTGGCTCGCGCGGTAACGCCCGACCACAATGGGCCCATGCGCACCGTGACTGCCGTGGCCCACCGCGGCGACCCCTACCGCGTCCGCGAGAACACGCTCCCGTCGATCCACTCGGCGCTGGAGCGGGGCGCGGACGTGGTGGAGATCGATGTACGGCTCACCCGCGACGGCGTCCCCGTCCTGCTGCACGACGACACGCTGGAGCGCCTGTGGGGACATGACCGGCCGCTGTCCTCCCTGGTGTACGAGGACGTGCGCGAGCTGACCCGCTCCGGCGTGCCCACCCTGCGCGCGGCCCTGGCGGCGGCGGGGACGCACCGGCTGATGATCGACCTGCCGGGCGCGACCGACGCGGCGGTGCGCGCGGTCGTCGCCACGGTGCGCGAGTGCGGCGCGGGCGACCGCGTCTCGTACTGCGCGGGCGCGTCCGCCATGCTGAAGGTCCGCTCGGCCGACCCGTCCGCCGAGATCGCCCTGACCTGGACGACGCCGGCCCCGCCGCGCCCCGAGCTGATCGCGGCGGTGAGGCCGCGCTGGCTCAACTACCGCTTCGGGCTGATGAGTCCGGAGCTGGCGGCGCGGATCCACCGCGACGGCATGCTGGTGTCGGTGTGGACGGCGGACACCAAACGGACCATGCGGCGGCTCGTCGGGCACGGCGTGGACGCCATCACCACCAACCGGCTGGACGCGCTGCGCGCGGTCCTCGCGGCGGCGGGTAGGGCCTGACCGCGCTCACACCGGCGCCGCCGCCGGCACCCCGGCGGCCGGCGCCGTCAGCGCCTCCAGCTCCTTGATCTTGCGGCGTACGACGTACAGCGGGATCACGCCGAACACCCCGAACGACATGTCGATCACCGACCACCAGAAGGGGATCCCCCGGACGGGTCCGCAGATCAGGGCCAGCGGGATGATCCCGGCGCAGGCGATCATCCCGAACTCGATCACCCAGATGTTGCGCACCGGGTCGCGGTAGGGCCCGTAGAAGGCGACGGCGATGACGAGGTGCGCGAAGGCCAGCCAGTCCGTCCCGTACAGGACGAAGGGGTACTTCTCGTCCGTCGCGTCGAGCCCCTCGCGCACCCGGTCGATCCAGCCCGCCAGCCCCGGGAACCATTCCCCGAGCGGCGTGGACCGCACCAGGCTCTGCGTCCAGTGCAGCTCGTGCACCAGCGGGAACGCGGTGAGCCCGCTGAGCACGAGACACACGATGAAGACGACCAGCCACAGGCGTATGCGCCGCAGGAGGACAGCTCTTGGCTCACTCATGATCGCAGCCTACGCCCCGGTTTGAACGCGTTCAAATCCCTCCCGGCCGCCCGGCGGAGCCCTCTACAGCCCCACGATCGCGTTCCACCTCTTCGCGAACTCCACCCGCTCCCCCGGCGTGATGTCCCGGGCGATCGCGAGCCGTTGGCGCATCTCGGCGTCCGGGAAGACCAGCGGGTCCTCGGCGAGTTCGGCGCGCTCCTTGTCCTTGGAGGCGGCCAGCACCTCGCGGGCGGCCGGGACCGGGCAGACGTAGTTGACCCAGAACGCGAGCTCCGCGGCCACCGCCGGGTCGTAGTAGTGGTCGATCAGCGCTTCCGCGTTGGCCTTGTGGCGGGCCAGGTTGGGGATCATCATCGACTCCGCCCACAGCTCGGCGCCCTCCTCGGGCACCACGAACGCGATGTCGGGGTTGTCCGCCTGGAGCTGGATCACGTCGCCCGAGTACGCCTGGCAGGCCAGTACGTCGCCGGTGGAGAGGTCCTTGATGTAGTCGTTGCCGGTGAAGCGGCGGATCTGCTTGTTGTGCACCTGTTTCTCGACCCGGTCGCACATCCGGTGGAAGTCGTCCGCGGTCCACCGGGTCACATCGACGCCGTCGCCCTGCATCAGCAGCGCGAACGACTCGTCGAGCCCGGACAGCAGCGTGACCCGGCCGGCCAGGCGCGGGTCCCACAGGTCGCTCGTGTGCCTGATCTCGCGGCCGAGCTTCTTCCTGTTGTACGCGATGCCGGTGATCCCGGACTGCCAGGGCACGCTGTGCAGCCGCCCCTTGTCGAAGCCGGGCGCGGTCAGCTGCGGGTCCAGGTGCCGGGCGACGTTCGGCTGGCGGGAGCGGTCCATCTCCTGCACCCAGCCGAGCCGGACGAAGCGCGCGGCCATCCAGTCGCTGACGACGACGATGTCCCGGCCGGTCGGCTGATGGTTCATCAGGGCCGGGCTGATCTTCCCGAAGAACTCGTCGTTGTCGTTGATCTCCTCGGTGTACGTGACGGAGATCCCGGTGCGCTCGGTGAAGGCGTCGAGGGTGGGCCGCCTGGACTTGTCGTCCTCACCGGTGTCGATGTACAGCGGCCAGTTGGCGAAGGTGAGCCGGCGGTCGGTGGCCGAGCGGTCGCGCGCTCCGCGCTCGCCGGGCGCGACGTAGGCCGCGGGCACTCCGCAGCCCGCGAGCGCGGCCGCCGCGGCGCCGCCGCCGAGCGCGCGCAGCAGACGGCGGCGGGAGAGGGGGTTCAAGGGGGTCGCTCGCACCCCGGAAGGATGCCGGGGCGCCGGGGCGCGGGGCAATGGACGGTCCGTACAGCCGTACGGGACGGGGCCGACACCCTGTCGACCGGTGGCGGCCCCGGACACGTCCGTGGTGCGGCACCCGTCCGGTGCCGCACCACAAGTGCCGTGCCTACGGGGGGAGATCAGCCCTCGTACGACGTCATCACGTGCTTGATGCGGGTGTAGTCCTCGAAGCCGTACGCCGAGAGGTCCTTGCCGTAGCCGGACTTCTTGAAGCCGCCGTGCGGCATCTCCGCGACCAGCGGGATGTGCGTGTTGATCCAGACGCAGCCGAAGTCCAGGTACTTGGACATGCGCATCGCGCGGCCGTGGTCCTTCGTCCAGACCGAGGAGGCCAGGGCGTACTCGACGCCGTTGGCGTACTCCAGCGCCTGCTTCTCGTCCGTGAAGGACTGGACGGTGATGACCGGGCCGAAGACCTCGTTCTGGATGATCTCGTCGTCCTGCTTCAGGCCGGAGACGACGGTCGGGGCGTAGAAGTAGCCCTTGTCGCCCACGCGGTGGCCGCCCGCCTCCACCTTGGCGTGCGCCGGGAGGCGGTCGATGAAGCCGGCGACCTGCTTCAGCTGGTTGGCGTTGTTGAGCGGGCCGTACAGCACGTCCTCGTCGTCCGGCTGACCGGTCTTCGTGTCGGCGGCGGCCTTGGCGAGCGCGGCGACGAACTCGTCGTGGATGGACTCGTGGACCAGGACGCGGGTGGCGGCGGTGCAGTCCTGGCCGGCGTTGAAGTAGCCCGCGACCGCGATGTCCTCGACGGCCTTGGCGATGTCGGCGTCCTCGAAGACGACGACCGGGGCCTTGCCGCCGAGCTCCAGGTGGACGCGCTTGACGTCCTTGGCCGCCGACTCGGCGACCTGCATGCCGGCACGGACGGAACCGGTGATGGAGGCCATCGCGGGGGTGGGGTGCTCGACCATCGCGCGGCCGGTGTCGCGGTCGCCGCAGATGACGTTGAAGACGCCCTTGGGGACGATCGCGCCGATGATCTCGGCGATCAGGACGGTGGAGGCGGGGGTGGTGTCCGAGGGCTTGAGGACGACCGTGTTGCCCGCGGCGAGGGCCGGGGCGAACTTCCACACGGCCATCATCATCGGGTAGTTCCACGGCGCGACCTGCGCGCAGACGCCCACGGGCTCGCGCCGGACGATGGAGGTCATGCCCTCCATGTACTCACCCGCCGAGCGGCCCTCCAGCAGCCGCGCGGCGCCCGCGAAGAAGCGGATCTGGTCCACCATCGGCGGGATCTCTTCGCTGGCGGTCAGCGCGAGCGGCTTGCCGGTGTTCTCCGACTCGGCCGCGATGAGCTCCTCGGCGCGCTCCTCGAAGGCGTCCGCGATCTTCAGCAGGACCTTCTGGCGCTCGGCCGGGGTGGTGTCGCGCCAGGCCGGGAAGGCCGCGGCGGCGGCGGCCATGGCGGCGTCGACGTCCGCCTGACCGGAGAGCGGCGAGGTGGCGTACGCCTCGCCCGTGGCCGGGTTGACCACCTCGATGGTCCGCCCGTCGGCGGCATCGCGGAACTCTCCGTCGATGTAGTTGCGCAAACGACGCAGTTCGGTGGTCACTTCGCTGGCCTCCCGGTCCGGTGTCCGATGGGTGAGACAACCCACCTTAGTCGGTGAAGTGTCGCTTTCGACAGACCCGCCGCCCACCAACTTCGGATTCAGTGCTTCCACGGTCACGGAACAACGAATTTCATCGCTTTGGGGTTGCGGGACAGACGAGTCGCGTGCACAGTGGCTTCGTGGCCAGTCGAAGCGCAGACCCCAGGACCGGAAACGGATCGTCCCCGTCGATCGATGCCGTGTCCCTGGCGATCATCGAGCAGCTCCAGGAGGACGGGCGCCGCCCGTACGCCGCGATCGGCAAGGCCGTGGGCCTGTCCGAGGCGGCCGTGCGCCAGCGCGTGCAGAAACTCCTGGACCAGGGCGTGATGCAGATCGTCGCCGTCACCGACCCCCTCACCGTGGGGTTCCGGCGCCAGGCGATGGTCGGCATCAACGTCGAGGGCGACCTCGACCCCGTCGCGGACGCCCTGACGGCGATGGCCGAGTGCGAGTACGTGGTGATGACCGCGGGCTCCTTCGACCTCATGGTCGAGGTCGTCTGCGAGGACGACGACCACCTGCTGGACGTCATCAACAAGCGGATCCGCGCCCTCCCCGGCGTGCGCTCCACCGAGAGCTTCGTCTACCTCAAGTTGAAGAAGCAGACCTATATGTGGGGAACCCGATAGCCGTGAGCAAGGACCTGAGCCAGACCGCCTACGACCACCTGTGGATGCACTTCACCCGCATGTCGTCGTACGAGAACGCGCCCGTTCCCACCATCGTGCGGGGCGAGGGCACCTACATCTTCGACGACAAGGGCAAGAAGTACCTCGACGGTCTCTCCGGCCTCTTCGTCGTCAACGCCGGCCACGGCCGTCACGAGCTCGCCGAGACCGCCTACAAGCAGGCGCAGGAGCTGGCCTTCTTCCCGGTGTGGTCCTACGCCCACCCCAAGGCCGTCGAGCTCGCCGAGCGCCTGGCGAACTACGCCCCGGGCGACCTCAACAAGGTCTTCTTCACCACCGGCGGCGGCGAGGCCGTCGAGACCGCGTGGAAGCTGGCGAAGCAGTACCACAAGCTCACCGGCAACCACACGAAGTACAAGGTCATCTCACGCGCGGTCGCCTACCACGGCACCCCGCAGGGCGCCCTGTCCATCACCGGGCTGCCCGCGCTCAAGGCCCCCTTCGAGCCGCTGGTCCCCGGCGCGCACAAGGTGCCCAACACCAACATCTACCGCGCCTCGATCCACGCCGACGACCCGGTCGCCTTCGGCCGCTGGGCCGCCGACCAGATCGAGCAGGAGATCCTCTTCGAGGGCCCCGAGACGGTCGCCGCGGTCTTCCTGGAGCCGGTGCAGAACGCCGGCGGCTGCTTCCCGCCGCCGCCGGGCTACTTCCAGCGGGTGCGCGAGATCTGCGACAAGTACGACGTGCTGCTCGTCTCCGACGAGGTCATCTGCGCCTTCGGCCGCCTGGGCACGATGTTCGCCTGCGACAAGTTCGACTACGTACCGGACATGATCACCTGCGCCAAGGGCATGACCTCGGGCTACTCCCCCATCGGCGCCTGCATCATCTCCGACAGGCTCGCGGAGCCCTTCTACAAGGGCGACAACACCTTCCTGCACGGCTACACCTTCGGCGGCCACCCCGTCTCCGCCGCCGTGGGCCTGGCCAACCTCGACATCTTCGAGCGCGAGGGCCTCAACCAGCACGTGCTCGACAACGAGGGCGCCTTCTTCGACACCCTCAAGAAGCTCCACGACCTGCCGATCGTCGGCGACGTGCGCGGCAACGGCTTCTTCTACGGCATCGAGCTGGTCAAGGACAAGCACACCAAGGAGTCCTTCAACGAGGAGGAGACCGAGCGCGTCCTGTACGGCTTCCTCTCCAAGGCGCTCTTCGAGAACGGCCTGTACTGCCGCGCCGACGACCGGGGCGACCCGGTGGTCCAGCTGGCCCCGCCGCTGATCTCCGACCAGAAGACGTTCGACGAGATCGAGGGCGTCCTGCGGCAGGTCCTCACCGAGGCCTGGACGAAGCTGTAGCCGCCCCGCGCCCTCCCGCGCGATTCGTCTGAACGCACCGGCCCGGTGGCCCCCATCCGAGTGAGATGGGCGCCACCGGGCCGCGTGCTGTCGGGACCGGCGCGCACGAGTCCCTACGGTGCCCAGTGACCGATCGGCCCTGCCTTCGTTCCCCCGTACGGGGGAGCAGGCAATCTGATCTGAACCGAGGTGTACGCCATGGTGGCCCCGCCGGACAACGATGTGCTCTGGGGACGTTCCCTGCACCACTCCCACGGTGGCTCGCCCGCCCTGAGCGGAGTCTCCCTCGGCATCCGCGAAGGGGAGATCCTGGCCGTCCAGGGCCCGCGCGGCAGCGGCAAGACGACCCTGCTGCGCGCCCTGTCCGGCCAGCTCGTCCCCGACCAGGGCGAGGTGTGGTTCAACAGCACCCCCGTCCACACCATGGGAGCGCTCTCGCGCGAGCGGCTGCGGCGCGACCGGTTCGCCTGGATCGACCCCGAACCCACCCTGGTGCCCGAGCTCAACGCCTGGGAGAACGCGGCGCTGCCGCTGCTGCTGCGCGGCATCGCGCACCGCACCGCCAAGAAGGCCGCCCTGGAGTGGCTGGAGCGGCTCGACATCGGCGCCTGCGCGCGTCGCCGCCCGCACGCCCTGCCCACCACCCAGCGCCAGCGCGTCGCGATCGCCCGCGCCCTGGTCACCGCCCCCGCGGTGCTCTTCGCCGACGAGCCGACCGCCACCCTGCACCGCGCCGAGGGCGCCCAGGTGCTGCGCACCCTGACGGCCGCGGCCCGCTCGCACGGCATCACCACGGTCCTGGCCACGCACGACGCGGAGATCGCCGCCCGCCACGCCGACCGTACGGTGTGGCTGCTCGACGGCCGCCGGGTGACCGCGGCGGGGCCCGCCGGCACCCCCGACCCGGAGGGCCGCGCCGCGTGCTCGCTCTCCGCCTAGCCCGGGGCACCCACCCGCTGGTCCTGCTGCGCCGCCTGCTGGTGGCCGCGGCCTCCGCGGGCGTCGGCTTCCTGCTCCTGTGCACCCTGGGGCACGCGGTGGCGCACCCCGGCGGCTCGGTGCTGCGGCTGCTGTGGTGCGCGGTGCCGCTCGCCGCCACCGTCCACTTCGCGGTCGCCGTGGCCCGTACGGACCCGAGCACCCGCCCCCGCCCCGGGCTCTCCGCGGTGGGCCTGGGCCCCGCACGGCTCACCGCGATCGCGGCGGCCTCCACGGCCGTGTCCTGCACCCTCGGCTCCACGGTCGCCCTCCTCGTCTATCTGCACCTGCGCGGCGACATCACCGGGCTGCCCTTCGACGGAGCGGCCGCCGGGCTGCTCGCCGCCGACCGGCCGCTGCCGCTGGCCGCAGCCCTCACCCTGCTGACCGTGCTGCCGGTGGCCGCGTCGGCGGCCGCCGGGCTCGCCCTGCGGCCGCGCAAGGAGGCGCCCCGCCCGCGCGGCAAGGAGCGGCCCCCCGCCTCCGTCCCCTCGGGGCTGCCCTGGGGCATCACCCTGATCACGGCGGGCCTGGCGATCGAGTCGTTCGCGAGCCGGGGCGGCCCGGGCTCCGCGCTCCCCATGCCGGGCCACCCCGACAGCAGCCCCGCCGGAGTGCTGGCCGGCTGGATCCTCACCGCCCTCGGCCTCGCCGTCGCGGGCCCGGCCCTGACCCATCTGTGCGGGCGGCTGCTCCAGATCGCGCGGCCCGGGGCGGCCCGGCTGCTCGCGGGACGGGTCCTGATGGAGGAGGCGCGCCGCATCGGACGCCCGCTGGGCGTGGTGTGCGCGGTGGCGTCCGCCATGATCGCCGCCGGTTCGCTGTACGGCGACGCGGCGGGCCCGCGGCCCTTCGGCCCGCTCACCGGCCTGGGAGCGGCGCTGGTGACGAGCTGCTCGGTGGCGACGCTGCTGACGGCGGCCCTGGAGTCCAAGCACCTGCGCGGCGACACCACCGAGGCGCTGCTGCGCCTGGGCGCCCCGGCCAGACTGCTGCGCGCCTCGGCCGCTCTGCGCGCGGCGGCGGTCGTGGCCCTGTTCGCCCCGGTGACCTGGGGCATCGCGGAACTCGCGGCCCTGCCCCTGACCGGCTGAACCGGGCCGTGCGGGCACCCGGCCGGTCCGCGGGTCCCGTGACGTTCTAGGGTGGCCCGATGGCCAGTGAAGACTTTCAGCGGGTGCCGGACGCACGGGACCGCGAGATCGAGTCCGTCGCCGAGTTCGACGAGGTGGCCGCGCGCGGCACGCTGGCCGGATACCGCCTCCAGTCCCTCGACCTGACGGACCGCACCAGTGTGCTCCTGTCGGCCGACACCGCGGGCGCCGTCTTCCTCGGCTGCCGGATGGCACCGGACGCCACCGCCAAGGTCCGGGCCGACGGGGCGCTGGTCTTCCCGCCCGTACCGGATCTGCCCTTCGACCCCTACCGGGGTCTGCTCTACACCCCCGACGAGCTGTTCGAGGACCTCGACAAGGGTTACGAGCACACGCCGGACGCCCGCTCGTACGCCTGGTTCCAGCGCACCAAGGCGGACGGCGACGTCTTCGCCTCCATGCTCCGCTCCATCCACGACGACTCCGTCTCGGACGCCCTGGAGGAACTCCTGGCCGGGACGCGGGTGGTGGGCGTGATGGGCGGGCACGCGATGGCCCGGGGCTCCGACGCGTACGCGGGCGCGGCCCGGCTGGGGCGCACCCTGGCCCGGTCCGGGTTCACGGTGGCGACCGGGGGCGGGCCGGGCGCGATGGAGGCGGCGAACCTGGGCGCCTACACCGCCCCGTTCGCGGACGCCGTGCTCGGCGAGGCGCTGGAACTGCTCGCCAAGGCGCCCTCGTTCACGCCGTCGGTCTCGGACTGGGCGCGGGCCGCCTTCGAGGTGCGGGGGCGCCATCCCCGGGGCGGGCTTTCGGTCGGCATCCCCACCTGGTTCTACGGCCACGAGCCGCCGAACGCCTTCGCCGGCCACATCGCCAAGTACTTCGCCAACGCCACCCGCGAGGACGGCCTCCTGGCCCGCTCCAACGCGGGCGTGGTGTTCCTGCCGGGCGCGGCCGGGACCGTACAGGAGATCTTCGACAACGCGACCCCGAACTACTACGGCTCACGGGGCGGGCCGACGCCGATGGTGCTGGTGGACCGGGACCACTGGACGCGGCACCTGCCGGCGTGGCCGCTGCTGCGGGCGCTCGCCGAGGACCGTCCCATGGCCGCGCGGATCGCGCTGGTGGACTCGGTGGACGAGGCGGCCGCCGAACTGGCGCGGCTGTCGGCCTGAGCGGCCCGGCCGCGGTACGGCATACGTCACACCGGGCCATACGTCCCACCGGGCAACGCGGGACGCCCCCGGCACGTCTGCCGCTGGGAAGCACGGGAGCGGGGAACGCCCGGTCCCCCACACATCGGTGAACGGAGCTTTGGGTGCTGATCGGCCTACTGACCGCGATCGCGGCCTCGATCTGCTACGGCACGGGCTCGGTCCTGCAAGCCGTCGGGTCCCGGAAGTCCGCGCGCCGCGAGGCGGCGGAGACGGCCCGCACCCAGCACGGCGGCCCCAGCCTGTCGTCGACCGCGAAGGCGGCGATGACGTGGGAGTTCATGGTCGGCACGGTCCTGGACTTCGTGGGCTTCGCCCTGGGCGCGCTGGCGGCCCGCCTGCTGCCCCTCTTCCTCTCCCAGACCGTCATCAGCGCCAACCTGGTGATCACGGCGGTCCTCAGCGTGCGCCTGCTGGGCCTGCGGCTGAGCCGGGCGGAGTGGGGATCCATCGCGGTGGTCTGCTCGGCCCTGGTACTGCTGGCCACGGCGGCGGGCGCGGAGGGCGGCGGCCACACGTCCCCGGCCACGCACTGGTGGCTGCTGGTGGTGTCGGTGCTGCTGATGGCGGGCGGCGCGGTGGCGGTACGCCTGCTGGGCGCCCGCGCGGCGATCGCGGCGGGCCTGCTGTCGGGCCTGGGCTTCGGCGCGCTCGGCGTCGGCGTACGCGTCCTGAACGGCGTGGACCCCTTCGACGTGGGCCGGCTGCTGGCGGACCCCGCGCTGTACGCGATCGGGGTGGCCGGGGCGGGCGGGATGTACCTGCACACGGTGGCGCTCCAGATCGGCTCGGTCAACGGGGCGACGGCGGCGCTGGTGGTCGGCGAGACGGTCCTGCCCGGCGCGATCGGCGTGCTGTGGCTGGGCGACGCGTCGCGGGCGGGGCTGGGGTGGCTGGCGGTGGCGGGGTTCGTGCTGGCGGTCGGGGGGGCGGTGGGGGTGGCGTGGTTCGGAACGGAGAGCGCACCCGCCGAGGAGGACCGGGGGGCCACCCCCACCCCGCCCCTTCCCGAAACCCTCCGGGGGTGAAGGGGCTCCCTGGGCGCTGATTTCGCCTGCGAGCCGGTGGGGGTTGGTCGCGCAGTTCCCCGCGCCCCTGGGGGTCCGGGGGTGAAGGGGCTCCCTGGGCGCTGGCTGGCCTGCGGGCCAGCGGGGGCCGGGGGCGACTCCGGGTACGGGCGCCGAGGCGGCCTCCGGAACCCCTTCGTCTGCGGCCCGGTGGGGGTTGGTCCGCAGTTCCCCGCGCCCCTGGGGGTCCAGGGGTGAAGGGGCTTCCTGGGCGCTGGCTGGCCTGCGGGCCAGCGGGGGCCGGGGGCGACTCCGGGTACGGGCGCCGAGGCGGCCCCCGGAACCCCTTCGTCTGCGGCCCGGTGGGGGCTGGGCGCGCAGTTCCCCGCGCCCCTGGGCAACTCCTGGTGCGGCACCATCAGTCCCTCCGGCGTTTGAGGAGCGGGGTCCGGGGCGGAGCCCCGCAGCCCACCGGGCCGCGCCGGGGCACGGGCGGAGCCCGAGGCGGGGTGCAGGGGCCGCAGGCCCCGCCGGGGGGTCGGGGGCGCAGCCCCCGGAAAACCCCTTCGCCCCCACCCACCCCCGGAGGGTTTAGGGAAGGGGCGGGGAGGGGCTAATCGCCCCCCAGCACCACCGTCTCCGCCCCATCGAACCCCACCCCCACCAACTCCCCCACCCCCGGCGCCTCCCGCACCCCGCACTCCGCCTCCAGCGGCGGCCCGGAGCGCGGGCGCAGGCGCAGCGCCACATGGCCGCCCCGGAACGTACGGGACTCCACCTCGCAGCTGAGCCCCTGCTCCGCCGGGAGCAGCAGGACGCCCCCGGGCCGCACCAGGAGCCGTACCGCGCCCTGCGCCGAGCCGGCCGGCACCGCCACCTTGCCCCAGGGTGTGGTGGCCGCCTCCCCCGACACCGTCGCCTCCACCACGTTCTCGAACCCCAGGAAGCGCGCCACGAACTCCGAGGCCGGCCGCTGCCAGACCTCCAGCGGCGTACCGCTCTGCGCGATCCGCCCGTCCCGCATCACCACCACCCGGTCGGCGAGCGCGAACGCCTCGCCCTGGTCGTGCGTGACGGCCAGCACGGTCGTCCCCAGCCGCCCGAACAGCGCCCGCAGTTCGACGACGAGCCGCTCCCGCAGCGTACGGTCGAGCTGGCCCAGCGGCTCGTCGAGCATCAGCAGCCGGGGCTCGGGGGCCAGTGCCCGGGCGAGGGCGACGCGCTGCTGCTCGCCACCGGACAGCGAGCCGACCGCGCGCCGGCCGGCGCCCGGCAGCCCCACAAGCTCCAGCAGTTCCGCGACCCGCTCGTCCCGCCTGCCACGCGCCACTCCGCGCATCCGCAGCCCGAAGGCCACGTTCCCGGCGACGTCCCGCTGCGGGAACAGCTGGTGGTCCTGGAACATCAGGCCGAGCCCCCGCCGGTGCACGGGCACCCCGGTCTGGTCGGCGCCGTCGAGCAGGACCCGCCCCGCGTCGGCGGGCTGGAGTCCGGCGACCACGCGCAGCAGCGTGGACTTGCCGCTGCCGCTGGGGCCGAGGACGCACACCGTCTCGTGGTCGGCGACCTCCAGGTCGACCGCGTCGAGCGCGGCCCGCTCGCCGAACCGGACCGTCACCCCGTCGAGCCTCAGCATCAGAATTCTCCGGTCCGGTCGGTGCGTACGCGTTCGAGGAGCAGCAGGGACACCGCGCACACCACCATCAGGATCGTGCTCAGCGCCATGGCCTGCCCGTAGTTGAGGTCTCCGGCCCGGCCGAGCAGGCGGGCCACCGCGACCGGCAGGGTGGGGCGGTCGGGGCGGGCGATGAAGACGGTCGCGCCGAACTCCCCGAGCGAGACGGCGAAGGCGAACCCGGCGGCGATCAGCAGCGCCCGCCGCACCAGCGGCAGGTCCACCTCGCGCCACACCCGCCACGGGGACGCGCCGAGCACGGCGGCGGCCTCGCGCAGCCGTCCGTCGACCGCGCGCAGCACGGGAAGCATGGTCCGTACGACGAACGGCACGCCGACCAGTGCCTGGGCCAGCGGTACCAGGATCCAGGAGGTGCGCAGGTCCAGCGGCGGCCGGTCCAGGGTGATCAGGAAGCCGAAGCCGACGGTGACGGCGGAGACGCCGAGCGGCAGCATCAGCAGGGCGTCGAAGCCGCGGACGAGGCGGCCGCCGCGCCGGGTGAGGGCCGCGGCGGCGAGCCCTCCGACGGCCACGGCGATGCCGGTGGCGGCCAGTGCGTACTGCACCGAGTTCCCCACGGCCTCCAGCGGCGGCACGAGGAAGGTGCCGCCCTCGCCGACGGTCCGGAGCGAGCGGAAGTAGCCGAAGCCGTAGCCGTCGGGGGTGTCGAGGGAGCGGGCGACGAGCACGCCGAGCGGCAGCAGGATCAGCAGGGCCACCACGGCGAGCACCGCCGCGAGCAGCGTCCACTGGGCCGCGCCGCGCGGGCGGCGGGCGGTGTGTGCGGGGTCGACGAGCTTCAGGGCGCTTTCGCGCCGCCGTACGGTCCAGGCGTGCACGGCGAGGACCGCGCCGACCGCGGCGAACTGGACGAGGGTGAGGACGGCGGCGGTCGGCAGGTCGAGGAGGTCGGCGGTCTGGCGGTAGATCTCCACTTCGAGGGTGGAGAAGGTGGGGCCGCCGAGGATCTGGACGACGCCGAAGGAGGTGAAGGTGAAGAGGAAGACCATCAGGGCGGCCGCGGCGACGGCGGGCCCGAGGGCGGGCAGGGTCACCGTGCGCCAGGCCGCGAGGCGGGAGGCTCCGAGGACCCGGGCGGCCTCCTCCTGGCGCGGGTCGAGCTGGGCCCACAGGCCGCCGACCGTCCGGACGACGACGGCGTAGTTGAAGAAGACGTGGGCGAGCAGGATCGCCCACACCGTGGTGTCCAGCCGTACGCCCCACAGCTCGTCCAGCAGCCCGCCGCGGCCGAGCAGGGCGAGGAAGGCGGTGCCGACGACGACGGTGGGCAGCACGAAGGGGACAGTGACCACGGCCCGCAGCAGCTGGCGGCCGGGGAAGTCCAGGCGGGCGAAGACGTAGGCGCCGGGCAGCGCGATCAGCAGGGTGAGGGCGGTGGAGGCGAGCGCCTGCCAGGTGGTGAACCACAGCACCTGCCCGATGTCGGGGTCGGTGATCACCTCGCCGATCCGGCCGAGCTGCCAGACGCCGTCGACGCGCAGCCCGCGGCCGACGATCGCGGCCACGGGCCAGGCGAAGAAGAGCCCGAAGAACGCGAGCGGCAGGGCCATCAGGCCGAGCCGCACCGCGTGCGCGCGCGCCTTCCCCACCCGGGGCGCGCGGCTTACTTCAGCACGAGCGAGGACCACGTCTTGACCCACTGCTCACGGTTCTTGGAGATCTTCTCCGGAGCGACGTCGTGCGTCTCGGTGACCTTGGCGCCGAACCGGGTGAACAGTTCGGGCAGCGCGGCGTCCTTCAGGACCGGGTTCACGAACATGGTGAGCGGCATGTCCTCCTGGAACTTCTTGGAGATCAGGAAGTCCAGGAACGCCTTGCCGCCGGCCTCGTTCCTGGCGCCCTTGAGGAGTCCGGCGAACTCGGTCTGGCGGAAGCAGGTGCCGGTGGCGACGCCGGTGGGGGCGTCGGTGGGCTGCGGCTTGGCGTAGAGGACCTCGACGGGCGGGCTGGAGGCGTAGGAGACGACCAACGGGCGGTCGCCCTTGGCCTTGTGGCCGCCGGCGGAGCCGGAGAAGTCCTGGTTGTAGGCCTGCTCCCAGCCGTCGACGACCTTGACGCCGTTGTCCTTGAGCTTCTTCCAGTAGTCCTGCCAGCCCTCGTCGCCGTACTGGGCGGCGCTGCCGAGCAGGAAGCCGAGGCCGGGCGAGGAGGTCGCCGCGTTCTCGGTGACCAGCAGGTCCTTGTACGCGGGCTTGATCAGGTCGGCGAAGGTGCTCGGCGGAGCCAGCTTCTTGTCCGCGAAGTACTTCTTGTCGTAGTTGACGCAGATGTCGCCGGTGTCGACCGGGGTGACGCGGTGCTTGTCCTTGTCGAGCTGGACGGCCGCGGGGACGGCGGCGAGGCCCTTCGCCTCGTACGGGGTGAAGACCTGGTGGTCGAGGGCGCGCGAGAGCAGGGTGTTGTCGACGCCGAAGAACACGTCGCCGCGCGGGGAGCCCTTGGTGAGGATCTCCTGGTTGAGGGCCGCGCCCGCGTCGCCGCTCTTGAGGACCTTGACCGTGTAGCCGGTCCTGGCGGTGAACTCCTTGAGCACCGCGTCGGAGGCGGCGAACGAGTCGTGGCTGACCAGGGTGACGGTCTTGGACTGGGTGGAGCCGCCGGTCTTGGTGCTGTCGTCGTCCTTGCCGCCGCACGCGGCGAGCGTGCTGACGCCGAGGGCGGCGGCGAGCGCGGCGGCCGCCATCTTCTTCGTACTGCGCATGGTGGTGATTCCTCCTGGAGTGACCAGGAAGAGACGCGGCCCCGCCCGCCGGGCGGCGGCGAGCGGGGCGCAACAGCTTGAGTGATGACCGAACTTCCTACCCAGAATGACCTGGGCGAGGTTCAGAGGGTCTGCGACCTGACGGTGTCGCACTCTCAGCGCTGTGGCGCTCCCCTGTCGGAATACAGATGTCGAGCTCTGCGGTTTTCGGGCTCAGACTACCTCTCGGAGGCGGCGAGCTGTCCGCACGCTCCGTCGATCTCCTGGCCACGGGTGTCCCGGACGGTGACGGGCACCCCGTGGGCCGCGATGGCCTCGACGAACGCCTTCTCGTCCTCGGGGCGCGAGGCGGTCCACTTCGAGCCCGGCGTCGGGTTCAGCGGGATCAGGTTGACGTGGACGCGCTTGCCCTTGAGGAGGCGGCCGAGCAGGTCACCGCGCCAGGCCTGGTCGTTGATGTCGCGGATCAGCGCGTACTCGATCGAGATGCGGCGGCCGGACTTCTCCGCGTACTCCCACGCCGCGTCCAGGACCTCGCGGACCTTCCAGCGGGTGTTGACGGGCACGAGCGTGTCGCGCAGCTCGTCGTCCGGCGCGTGCAGCGAGACGGCGAGACGGCACTTGAAGCCCTCGTCGGCGAAGCGGTGCATGGCGGGGACCAGGCCGACGGTGGAGACGGTGATGCCGCGCTGGGACAGGCCCAGGCCGTCGGGCTCGGGGTCGGTGAGGCGGCGGATGGCGCCGACGACCCGCTTGTAGTTGGCGAGCGGCTCGCCCATGCCCATGAAGACGATGTTCGACAGCCGGGCGGGGCCGCCGGGGACCTCGCCGTCGCGCAGCGCGCGCATGCCGTCGACGATCTGGTGCACGATCTCCGCGGTCGACAGGTTGCGGTCCAGGCCCGCCTGGCCGGTCGCGCAGAACGGGCAGTTCATGCCGCAGCCGGCCTGCGAGGAGATGCACATGGTCACCCGGTCGGGGTAGCGCATCAGGACCGACTCCACCAGCGTCCCGTCGCGCAGGCGCCACAGCGTCTTGCGGGTGGTGTCGTCGTCGCACGAGATGTGCCGCACGACCGACATCAGGTCCGGCAGCAGCTCCTCCTGGAGGCGGGTGCGCGCCGCCGCGGGGATGTCCGTCCACTGGGCCGGGTCGTGCGCGTACCGCGCGAAGTAGTGCTGCGAGAGCTGCTTGGCGCGGAACGGCTTCTCGCCGATCGCGGCGACAGCCTCTTTCCGCTCGGCGGGCGAGAGGTCGGCGAGGTGCCGCGGCGGCTTCTTGGCTCCGCGGGGGGCGACGAAAGTGAGTTCTCCGGGCTTCGGCATGGTCCCTCAAGTGTCTCAGACATACGGAAAGGGGCCCGCCGTCCTGTGGACAACGAGCCCCGACCGATGAACACGCAGGTCAGAGCCTTCCCTGCGGACTTTTCAGCTGCCGACGAAGGCGACGAGCAGCAGCCACACCACCGGCGCCGTGGGCAGCAGCGAGTCCAGCCGGTCCATGATGCCGCCGTGGCCCGGCAGCAGCGTGCCCATGTCCTTGATGCCGAGGTCCCGCTTGATCATCGACTCGCCGAGGTCGCCGAGCGTGGCGCTCGCCGCGACCGCGAGACCGAGCAGCAGGCCCTGCCACCACTGGCCGTCGTCGATGAGGAACTGCACGCACACCGCGCCCGCCGCCATCGCGAACGTCACCGCGCCCACCAGACCCTCACGGGTCTTTCCGGGACTGATGCGCGGCGCCAGCTTCGTCTTGCCGAACCGCCAGCCGATCGCGTACGCGCCGGTGTCGCTGACCACGGTCAGCAGCAGGAAGACGAACACCCGCCACGGCCCGTCGTCGGCGGCCAGCATCATCGCGACGAACGTGGCCAGGAACGGCACGTAGAACGCGGCGAAGACCCCGGCGGTGACATCCCGGAGATAGCCCTCGGGCTTCTCCGTCATCCGCCAGACCAGCACCGCGAGCGAGGTCAGCGCCATCGCCACCCAGGCACCCTCGGCACCGCGCGCGTAGCCGGCGACGACCATCGCCGCGCCGCCCACCGCGAGCGGCACGAGCGGCACCTTGATGCCCTTGCGCTCGTCCAGCCGGGAGGCCAGCTCCCACAGGCCGACGACGACCGCCACCGCGACCACACCGACGAAGACGGCCTTGACGACGAACAGCGACGCCAGGATGACCGCGCCGAGCCCGACGCCGACCCCTATCGCGGCCCGCAGGTCGCGCCCCGCCCGCTTCTTCTCCGGCTGCGCGGGCCGCTGCGGCTGCGGCGGAGTCGAAGGTGGTACCGAGCTGGGCATGGGCTCCTGCGGCGTCTCTTCGCGGAACAGGGGGCCGCTCACCCGAGCGGTCCCCCGGTCACGTTCTTCGCGGACCACGGCGTCTGTGCCCACGCCGTCGGTCACTGCGGGCATGGGCTGTGTCCGGGACGGGGCGTCATACGCATCGTAGGCAGCCCCCGCCGAAGGCACCTCCTGGGAAGGCCCCTGGACGGGTGGCCCCCAGTGCTCGGGTCGCGGCGGAGCCCCCCAGGAAGAGTCGTTCATCAGACCTCTAGCAGCTCTGCTTCCTTGTGCTTGAGCAGCTCGTCCACCTGCGAGACGTACTTCGCGGTGGTGTCGTCGAGCTCCTTCTCCGCACGGCGGACCTCGTCCTCGCCGGACTCCTTGTCCTTGACGAGCTTGTCGAGGGCGTCCTTGGCCTTGCGGCGCACGGAGCGGATCGACACCTTGGAGTCCTCGGCCTTGGTCCGGGCGACCTTGATGTAGTCCCGGCGGCGCTCCTCCGTCAGCTCCGGGAACGTCACCCGGATGATGGAGCCGTCATTGCTCGGGTTGACGCCCAGGTCGGAGTCGCGGATCGCCTGCTCGATGTTGCGCAGCGCGCTCTTGTCGAACGGGGTCACCACCGCCATACGCGGCTCGGGCACCGAGAACGAGGCCAGCTGGTTGATCGGCGTCAGCGCACCGTAGTAGTCCGCCACGATCTTGTTGAACATCGCCGGGTGCGCACGGCCGGTGCGAATCGCGGCGAAGTCCTCCTTGGCGACCACGACGGCCTTCTCCATCTTCTCCTCGGCTTCGAGGAGGATTGCTTCGATCACCACTTGCTCCTGCATGTCTTGAGTGGGCCGGGAGTCGTGTCGGCTGCTCGACGGCCCTGCGTAACCCGCGTCTTTCCCTGCACGGTGTCCGACCGTCAGGGGATTGTCCATCCCCCGGTCAGGCCCGGGTGCCCTGGTCGCTCACGAGCGTGCCGATCTTCTCACCCTTGACCGCGCGCGCGATATTGCCCGCGGTGAGCAGTTCGAAGACCAGGATGGGGAGGTTGTTGTCGCGGCAGAGGGTGATGGCCGTCATGTCCGCCACCTTCAGGTCGCGGGTGATGACCTCGCCGTACTCCAGCGCGTCGAACTTCACGGCGTCCGGGTTGACGCGGGGGTCGGAGTCGTAGACCCCGTCCACCCCGTTCTTGCCCATCAGCATGGCCTCGGCGTCGATCTCCAGGGCGCGCTGGGCGGCCGTGGTGTCGGTGGAGAAGTACGGCATGCCCATGCCGGCGCCGAAGATGACGACGCGGCCCTTCTCCAGGTGGCGCACGGCGCGCAGCGGAATGTACGGCTCCGCGACCTGACCCATCGTGATGGCGGTCTGGACCCGGGAGTCGATGCCCTCCTTCTCCAGGAAGTCCTGGAGGGCGAGGCAGTTCATGACCGTACCGAGCATGCCCATGTAGTCGGAGCGGGCCCGGTCCATGCCGCGCTGCTGGAGCTCGGCTCCGCGGAAGAAGTTGCCGCCGCCGATGACGACGGCGATCTGCGCCCCGTCCCGTACGACGTTGGCGATCTCGCGGGCGATGGCGTGCACGACGTCGGGGTCCACGCCGAGACCCCCTCCGCCGGCGAACGCCTCACCGGAGAGCTTCAGCATGAAGCGCCCGGTCACCTTGCCGTCGTCGCGCTTGTGGTCAGCCTGAGTGGCGGCGTCCGCGCCCTGATTCATGGGGATCTCCTCGTACACATACGAAGAAGGCCATTGCCGGTGGGTGCTGTGTCCCTGAGCGGCAATGGCCTCCTCGTCAGATCTGCGGTCGTCCGTCGCGAGCGCGGCCGACGACTGCCTCAGACCCTAGCGGGGTCTTCCGTCGATCGCCGGACGGACTCAGATGCCGACCTTGATACGCGTGAAGCGCTTCAGGGTGACACCGGCCTCGTCCAGAACCTTCTGGACCGACTTCTTGTTGTCGAGCGCGTACGGCTGGCCAAGGAGCGTGGCGTCCTTGAAGAAGCCGTTGACGCGACCCTCGACGATCTTCGGGAGTGCGGCCTCGGGCTTGCCCTCGGCGCGCGTGGTCTCCTCGGCGACACGACGCTCGGTCTCGACGACCTCGGCCGGGACGTCCTCGCGGGACAGCCACTTCGGGGCGAACGCGGCGATGTGCTGCGCGATGCCCTTGGCGACGTCGGCGTCGGCCTTGTCCAGCTCGACCAGGACACCGATCTGCGGCGGCAGGTCGGGCATGGTGCGGTGCATGTACGCGAAGACGAAGCCGTCCGCGTACTGCGCGAAGCGGTCCAGGACGATCTTCTCGCCGAGGTTGGCGTTGGCCTCGTCGACGTACGCCTGGACGGTCTTGCCGGCCTCGATCTCGGACGCGAGCAGCGCGTCCAGGTCGGCCGGGGAGGTCTTCGCGACGTGCGCGGCCAGCGCGGCGGCGGTGGCCTGGAACTTCTCGCCCTTGGCGACGAAGTCCGTCTCGCACTTCAGCTCGAGGAGCACACCGGAGGTGTTGTCCTCGGCGATGAGGGAGACGACCGCGCCGTTCTCGGCGGAACGGCCCTCGCGCTTGGCGACGCCCTTCTGGCCCTTGATGCGCAGCGCCTCGACGGCCTTGTCGACGTTGCCGTCGGCCTCGTCCAGCGCCTTCTTGCAGTCCATCATGCCGGCGCCGGTGAGCTCGCGGAGCTTCTTGACGTCAGCGGCGGTGTAGTTCGCCATGAGTCTGGGTTTCTCTCTCGAAGTCTGACTCGAAGTCTGAAAGATCTACGGGGCTACGGGGTGACGGCGGGGGCACAGCGTGTGCCCCCGCCGTCACCGCCGAAGCGAGGACCCGAAGGTCAGGCCTGCTCGGCGTCCGCGGCCGGCGCCTCGGCGGCCGGAGCCTCCGCAGCGTCCGCGGCCGGCTTCTCGGCCTCGGCGGCCGGAGCCTCGACGGCCTCGGCCGCGGGGGCCGCAGCCTCGGTGGACTCCTCGGAGTCGGCCTTCTTGTCACCCTCGAGCAGGTCGCGCTCCCACTCGGCGAGCGGCTCGCCGGCGGCCTTCTCGCCCGGCTTCGAGTCGCCGGTCGCGGCGCCGGAACGGGCGATGAGGCCCTCGGCGACGGCGTCGGCGATCACGCGGGTGAGCAGGGTGACGGAGCGGATCGCGTCGTCGTTGCCCGGGATCTTGTAGTCGACCTCGTCGGGGTCGCAGTTCGTGTCGAGGATCGCGACGACCGGGATGTGGAGCTTGCGCGCCTCACCGACGGCGATGTGCTCCTTCTTGGTGTCGACGATCCAGACGGCGCTGGGGACCTTCGACATCTCACGGATACCACCGAGGGTCTTCTCCAGCTTGGCCTTCTCGCGCGAGAGGACCAGGAGCTCCTTCTTGGTGAGACCCGAGGCCGCGACGTCCTCGAAGTCGATCTGCTCAAGCTCCTTGAGGCGCTGCAGACGCTTGTAGACGGTGGAGAAGTTGGTCAGCATGCCGCCGAGCCAGCGCTGGTTGACGTAGGGCATGCCCACGCGCGTCGCCTGCTCGGCGATCGCCTCCTGCGCCTGCTTCTTGGTGCCGACGAACATGATGGAGCCGCCGTGCGCGACGGTCTCCTTGACGAACTCGTAGGCGCGGTCGATGTACGACAGCGACTGGAGCAGGTCGATGATGTAGATGCCGTTGCGCTCGGTGAAGATGAAGCGCTTCATCTTCGGGTTCCAGCGACGGGTCTGGTGACCGAAGTGGACGCCGCTTTCCAGCAGCTCCCGCATCGTGACGACGGCCATGGCCGTACTCCTTGAGGTACTCGGTTATCGCGGCCGCCGGGCGGCTGCCGCGCCTGACGCCCCGGTGCGCCGTGCCCCGCACCGGACTGAACAGGTGAAGGACCGAGAGACGCGGCCGATGGTCTGGACCACCGGCGGGGCGTGCGAAGTCGACCCGGTGACCCGGATCGCCACAAGAAGTGTACGGGACCCTCACCGTGCCGGGTGACGCCGCTGTCCACAACGGCCCGGTTGTCCACAGCCCCAGCCCATGATCACCGCGAAACGCCCTTCTTCGCGATCCTTTCCCCATGGAACCGATGCGGCGAGAACGCGTACGGCGCGCAGTACGACGACGGGGGCTGGGGTGGAGCCTGGCTGGAGCGGGGTGGGGAGATTGATGGGGGTGGGGAGGCTGGCGGGAGTGGGGAGGTTAGTGGGAGTGGCCGGGTTGGTGGGAGTCGTGGGGGCGGCGGGAGTGGTGCCGTGGGGGCCGGCTGGGTCGACACGGCCGATACAGCCGACGCAGGTGCTTGCCGCCCCTGTGGGGATGGCGGGCAGCCGGTCGGAAGCGGCGGCTGAGGGGGTGGGGCCGGTGTGGCCCGTCCCCGGGCCACCGGTGGTCGTCCGGGGCTGGGCCCCGCCGACCACCCCGTACGGCCCCGGCCACCGAGGCGTCGACCTGGCCGCGCCTCCGGGGACGCAGCTCCGGGCGGTCACGGAAGGCCGGGTGACGTTCGCGGGCCCGGTCGCCGGCAAGGGGGTCCTGACGATCACCCTGAACGGCTCGGGCAGCCCCCCGCTGCGCACCACGTACGAGCCGGTCCACCCACTGGTCCGCCCCGGCGACCACGTCCGCGCGGGCCAGCCGGTCGCCACCGTGGAGGCGGAACCACGCCACTGCGGGGAGGTGGGGTGCGTGCACTGGGGGCTGAAACGGGGCGATGACTACCTGAACCCGCTGGTGCTGGTGCCCCGGGGGCACTCACGGCTGCTGCCGGTGGTGGGGGTGGAAGGGGGCTGAGGGGTGGAGGGGGGTCGGGGGGTGGGTTGGGGGAGGGAGGGGGCGGGGGGGGAGGGGGGCGGGGGGGAGGCCCCCCGGATCAGCCGACCACGCCTCGTAGCGCCATAGCCACCGCCGCCTCCGTGATCGCCTTCGGGTCTTCCGCCGCGCCCAGTTCGATGCGGCGGACCGCCGCGTCGACCACGCCCTGGAGGAGTGTCGCGGCGAGGCGGGGCTGGGTGTGGCCGAGGTCGCCCAGGGCTTCGACGATCATGGCGATGAGGCCGCCGTGGGCGGCGCGGATCTTCTCGCGCGCGCCGGCGTCCAGCTCGCTGGCGGAGATGGCGACGACGGCGCGGTGGCGCTGGTCGCCGACGAGCTCCAGCTGGCGGCGTACGTACGCGGCGACCTTCTCCTCGGGGCTGCCAGCCTGCTGCATCGCGGCCTCGATGTCGGCGGCCCACTGCGGGAAGTCGACGGAGCAGAGCTCTTCGACGACGGCGGCCCGGGAGCGGAAGTACTCGTACACGGAGGACCGGGCGAGCCCGGTGCGCTCGGCCAGGGCGGGGAAGGTCAGGGCTTCGGTGCCGCCCTGGGACAGGAGGGAGCGTGCGGCGTCCAGCAGGGCGGCGCGCTGCATCGTGCGGTGCTCGGCCACTGAGGCCGCTCGAATCCTTGGCACCGCTCCACTCTACGGCGGGGCCGGTGATCCGCGGAGGGAGGATTGTTCGGCGGGGTGGGGCTCAGCGGCCGACGTCGGCCAGCTTGGCCCGCAGCTGGAGGACGGACTTGGTGTGGATCTGGCTGACGCGGCTCTCGGTGACGCCGAGGACGTTGCCGATCTCGGCGAGGGTGAGGCCCTCGTAGTAGTAGAGGGTGACGACCGTCTTCTCGCGCTCGGGCAGGGTGTTGATGGCGCGGGCGAGCAGGCGGCGCAGCTCGCGGTCCTCGGCGATCTCGACGGGGTTGTCGGCGGCGGTGTCCTCCAGGGTGTCCATGAGGCTGAGCCGGTCGCCACCCTCGCCGCCGGCGTGCAGCAGCTCTTCGAGCGCGACCACGTTGGCGAGGGACAACTGGCTGAAAACCGCGTGGAGTTCCTCGACGGCGATGCCCATCTCGGCCGCGACCTCGTTCTCGGAGGGGGTGCGGCGCAACTGGGCTTCGAGGGTCGCGTAGGCGCGCTCGACGGCGCGGGCCTTCTGCCGTACGGAGCGGGGGATCCAGTCGAGTGCGCGGAGTTCGTCGATCATCGCGCCGCGGATGCGGGTGATGGCGTACGTCTCGAACTTGATGGCCCGTTCGATGTCGAACTTCTCGATGGCGTCGATGAGTCCGAAGACTCCGGAGGAGACGAAGTCGGCTTGTTCGACGTTGGGCGGCAGGCCGACGCTGACGCGGCCCGCGACGTACTTGACCAGCGGCGAGTAGTGCAGGATGAGCTGTTCGCGCAGGCGCTCGTCGCCGCTGTTCTTGTACGAGCGCCACAGTTCGTCGACGGATGAGGGCGCCGGTGGTCGCACGGTGCCGCCGGCGCGGGCAGCGGGGGGAGCTGCCGTGCGATCAGACCCGGAGGTGTGCTGGGGCATTCGTTGCCTTGAGCCGTTCTGCTGTGACGTGAGCGGGGAATTGTCTCTGCTGCGGGGTTCTCGTGAGCGTAGCGTGACCGGCCCGTTGCGGTGCGCGAACGCCGGGGGATCGGGGCGGCTCGGGGCGGGCGGACGGGCGCGCGCGGGGGTGGGGGCCGTCGCCGGTTGCGTCGGCCCCGAAAGCGGCGGTGGGCGGCCCTCGGTGGTCATCGGCCTTACCTTTTCACCCGAATGCTCCAGGTCAAGCACCGCCTCGCCGCGTGCTGGGGGTGGTGAGCGGGCTTGACGCCAACCGCCAGTTGTCCCCTTCTCGTTCGACGAAGCCCAGGGAGTGCAGTTCGTACAGCCTGCCGAGGGCTTCCTCCGGAGTCGTTGCCGCCTCACGGGCGATGTCCGGTACGGCGAGGTTGCCGTGGGCGGGTAGTGCGTCGAGTACGCGTGCGGCGGCGGGGGCGAGGAGGTCCCGGGGCAGGACGGGGCCTCGGCGTACGGGGGCCAGGTCGCCCATTTCTCCGACGAGTTCGATGATTTCGTCGGCGTCGGTGACGAGTGCGGCTTCGCCGCGCAGCAGTTCGTGGACTCCGGCGGAGAGGCCGCTGGTGGCGGGGCCGGGTACGCCCATCGTGTGGCGGCCGAGCCGTTGGGCGTTGCGGGCGGTGACGAGGGAGCCGCTGCGGTATTCGGCTTCGACGACGACGGTTCCCCGGGTGAGGGCGGCGATGACACGGTTGCGGAGGACGAACCGGCTGGGGGTGGGGTGGTCGCCGGGTGGTAACTCGGCTACGAGGACGCCCTGTTGGGCGATGCGGCCGATCAACTCGGTGTGGGCGCGGGGGTAGACGACGTCGACTCCGCTGGCGAGGACGGCGATGGTGGCGCCGCCTGCTGCCAGGGCGCCGCGGTGGGCGGCGCCGTCCACGCCGGCGGCGGCGCCGGAGACGACGACCCAGCCTTTTTCGGCGAGGCCGGCGCCGAGGGTGGCGCCCATGTGGGCGCC
Organism: Streptomyces sp. NPDC005878; assembly: GCF_040629815.1. Classification (NCBI taxonomy): domain Bacteria; kingdom Bacillati; phylum Actinomycetota; class Actinomycetes; order Kitasatosporales; family Streptomycetaceae; genus Streptomyces; species Streptomyces sp. NPDC005878. Next base: position 14,444 of record NZ_JBEXWK010000044.1, on the reverse strand, counting down.
GTAGGGCGTACAGGCTCGCGCGCCGACGACAGCGACGGATCTCAGCGCCCATAGTCGCAGGTCGGCGGGGCCGCGGAGCCAGAGGCCGAGGGGGCGGCCGTCGCCGAGGTCGTCGAGCTGGCCGGGCCATTCGTGGTCCCCGGGGCAGACGAACCGGCCGCCGAGCGCGGCCAGGGTGGTCAGGTCGCGCTCGGGGTCGACGTTCGCCGCGCGTCTGCGGTATCCGGCGAGGCGGGCGGCGCTCACTCCGGTGAGGGGGTCGTCGGGGTCTTCCGGGGAGGTGAGACGCCGTAGCAGCTCCACGGCTCCGTACTTGCGCAGCCATTGGCCGCCCCGCTCGTCCCCCGGCTCGATGATCCTGGTCAGTGCCGCCCGCGCGAGCCGCTCGGGTGCTTCGGCCGTGCGGCCGGGCACCTGGTCGTGCCCGGCCGCGCGGGAGACACCTCCGGGTCCGGTCCCGGGCGCCTGGCCCTCCCCGGCCACGCGGGACACGCTCGCGGGACCAGTCCCGAGCGCGTGGTCGTGCCCCACCGCGCGAGACCCGCCCCCGGGTCCGGCCCCGCGCGCCTGACCGTCCCCGGCAGCACGGGACACACCCCCGAGAGCAGTCCCGGGCGCCTGACCATCCCCGGCCGCACGGGAAACACCCCCGGGACCGCTCCCCTCCCCCCTGTCCGGCGCTCCCCCGCTCATCCCGCGCCTCCCACGGGCAGGGGCGCGCCCCTGGAGATGCCAGTGCGGAGTTCCAGGGCGAGGCCGATGTGGGTGTCGTCGGGGCGGTCGTCGCCGCAGAGGTCGGCGAGGGTCCAGGCGACGCGCAGGACGCGGTCGAGGCCCCGTGCGGTCAGCAGGCCGCGTTCCATGTCCCTTTCGGCGGCGGCGAGGGCTCCGGGGGCCGTGACCCAGCGGGTGCGCAGCTCGTGGCCGGGGACTTCGCTGTTGGTGGTCCAGGGGGTGCCCTGGAGGCGGGTGGCGGCGCGTTCCCGGGCGGTCAGGACGCGTTCGGCGACCTGGGCGCTGGTTTCGCCGCGGCCGCCTTGGGCGAGGAGGTCCTCGCGCCGGACGGGTTCGGCTTCGACGCGCAGGTCGACGCGGTCCAGGAGGGGGCCGGAGAGGCGGGCCTGGTAGCGGCGGATGACGGACGGGGGGCACTCGCAGCCGGCGCCGTGGAGGGTGTGGCGGCCGCAGGGGCAGGGGTTGGCGGCGAGGACCATGAGGAAGCGGGCGGGGAGGCGGACGACGCCGGCGCTGCGCGCCACGACGACGTGTCCGGCTTCCAGCGGCTGGCGCAGCGAGTCGAGGGCCTTGCCGGTGAATTCGGGTGCTTCGTCGAGGAACAGGACGCCGCGGTGGGCGAGGGAGACGGCGCCGGGTCGTGGCAGGCCGTTGCCTCCGCCGATGAGGGACTGCATGGTCGCCGAGTGGTGGGGTGCGCAGTAGGGGGCTTTGTGGACGAGGGGTTTGCCGGGGGGCAGGATTCCGGCGACCGAGTGGATGGCGGTGACTTCGAGGGACTCCTGGCGGGTGAGCGGCGGCAGGATGCCGGGGAGGCGTTCGGCCAGCATGGTCTTGCCTGCGCCCGGCGGTCCGTACAGCAGCAGGTGGTGGCCGCCGGCGGCGGCGACTTCCAGGGCTGTTCGGGCGGTGCGCTGGCCGGCGACGTCGGCGAGGTCGGGCGGGCTGGTGTCGGCGTCGACGGAGAGGCCCGTGCCGACGCCGGCGCCGGGGACGACGAGTCCGGCGAGCATGGAGTCGGGTCGGCCCTCTTGGTCGGGTTCCTCCTGGGGGACGGGTTCGTCGGTGAGGACGGCGATGAGCTGGCGCAGGCTCCGTACGCCGAGGACGGAGATGCCGGGGACCAGGGACGCCTCGGCGGCGGTCTGTTCGGGGACGACCACCTGCTCGTATCCGGCTTCGGCGGCGGCGAGGACGGCGGGCAGGATGCCGCGTACGGGGCGGACCCGGCCGTCGAGTCCGAGTTCACCGATCATGACCAGGTCGGCGAGTTCTCTGGGGTCGATGCGTTCGGCGGCGCCGAGGACCGCGCAGGCGACGGCCAAATCGAAGCCGCTGCCGCTCTTGGGGACGGAGGCGGGGCTGAGGCCGACGGTGAGTTTCTTCTGGGGCCAGTCGCCGCCGGAGTTGACGACGGCGGCGCGGACGCGGTCGCGGCTTTCGCTGAGGCTCTTGTCGGGGAGGCCGACGAGGGTGAAGGCGGCGACGCCGGGTTCGAGGTCGGCCTGGACTTCCACGACGACGCCCTCGACGCCGACGAGCGCCACCGAGCAGGTGCGGGCGAATCCCATCTACGCCACCCCCCGGACGTGCTCGGCGCGGGGTGCGCCGCGGCGCGGCAGGACGACGCCGACGAGGTCGATGCGGACGCCGCCGTGCGGTGGTCCTCCGTGGTCGGTGAGCCAGCGCTCGGCGAGGTGCCTGAGCCGCTCGGCCTTGGCGGGGGTGACGGCCGCCATGGGATGTTCGAACGGGCTGCCCGCTCTGCGGGTCTTGACCTCGCAGACCACCAGGACGTCGCCGTCGCGGGCGACGATGTCGATCTCTCCGGTCCGGCCGCTCCGCCAGTTGCGGGCGACCACGGTCATTCCGGCGTCGGCCAGCATGCGGGCCGCCACGTCTTCGCCGTACTGTCCGAGCGCTCCTCGTGCGTTCATCTCGGCACCACCTCCGGCACCGACTGTCACGCACCCGCCGCCACCTTGTGGATCTTGGTGGACAACCGGACCGTTGTGGAAAACCCGGCCACCCGCGAGGGGGAATCTCCGCGATCCGTTGACGCTTGCGGATACGGCTACGGCTCCGGCTCCAGCCACGGCCACGGCCACGGCCACGGCCCGACGGAATCGGCACCCTCAGCCGGGGCGGGGCGACCAGGCGGGTCGGCCGTCCCACCTACCCGGTCGGACCATCAGGCCGACCTCATCCGCCCAGTTCGGCCTCAGCCCCCCGGAAGCTCCAGATCGCTCTTGTTGAGCTCCTCGATGTTCACGTCCTTGAACGTGAGGACCCGGACCTGCTTCACGAACCGGGCCGGCCTGTACATGTCCCAGACCCAGGCATCCGCCATCGACACCTCGAAGAACACCTCGCCCTGGACCGAGTGCACCTGCATCTCGTAGTCGTTGGTGAGGTAGAAACGCCGCTCGGTCTCGATCACGTATTTGAACAGACCGACGACGTCGCGGTACTCCCGGTAGAGCTTCAGCTCCATCTCGGTCTCGTACTTTTCGAGGTCCTCGGCGCTCATGGCATGTTCCCCTTCAGCCGTGCGTCCCCCTATTGTGCGTCAGCCCCCCGGGCCCCTGGACGATTTCCGGAGCCAGGACCACCGGCGTCAGCGGAGGACCCTCGTCGAGCAGCGTGCGCAGCAGCTCGGCGAGTCTGGTCGGGTACACCGTCTCACGGGCCGCCGACAGTTCGGCGGAGGTCCACCACCTCAGCCCCGTGGTACTGCGTCGTTCCAGCTCGGTGAGGCCCGTCGGCGCGGTCTCGGTCTGGGTGGTACGGGCGAGGAAGTACCACTCGTCCTGGTTCCAGCGGCGGCCGTCGAAGGGGAACGAGCACATCCGGCGCCACAGCACCGGGCCGAGTCGCACCTCGGTGATCCCGGTCTCCTCGGCGAGTTCGCGCAGTGCGGCCTCTTCCCGCGTCTCGTCGCCCTCCAGGCCGCCGCCCGGGGTGAACCACCAGGTCCGGGCGGGGTCGTCCGGTTCGTATCCGTGCATCAGGAGGATGCGGTCCTGCGGATCGAGCAGGACGACCCGGGCGACCTTGCGGAACTCCCGCACGGCCCCGCCCGGCCCGGGTTCCGCGGGTTCCGCAGGTTCCCCGGGGTTCCCGGGGTCCCCGGGCCCCCCGCCCTCAGCGCGCACCGGCACCGGCCCCCGCCCTGCGCCGCCCGAACCGCCGTGCCAGCGGCCCGTACGCCGCCCCCACCACGATCAGTACGGCTCCGGCGATCACCGCGCCCACCACCAGGGTCAGCGGGCCGGGCTGGGAGATGCCGCCCGGGAGGGTCTTGAAGCCCGTCGGGCGCTCCAGCATGCCGCCCAGCGGCCATGCCACGGCGTCCACGCGCGCGCTGACGGCGGAGCGCGGCACGGAGCCGTTCGCCGCGTCCTCCAGGTGCACCCGGGAGTCCAGCGAGACGTCACGTTCGTCGCCCAGGAGGAAGAGCTGGTCCTTGGGGACGGTGGCGTGGAACTTGGTCGTGGAGGCGGCCGTGTCGTGCAGATACGGTTCGTCGATCTCCCGGCCGTTGACGGTGAGCTTGCCGCCCCGGTCGCAGCAGATGACCGTGTCGCCGCCTATGCCGACGACGCGCTTGACCATGGGGACGTTGCCCCAGGTCTTGTCCTTGAAGATCACCACGTCGCCGCGCTTGACGTCGGTGCCGTCGATGCGCTGGGCGAGGACCCGGTCGCCCGCCTTGACGGTGGGGTTCATGGACTGGGTCGGCACCGTGTACGGCTTGTACTCGACGGCGCCCCAGGCGAATCCGCCGAGGAAGAGCACACAGCCGACGGCCACGGCCAGTCCCGACAGCAGATGGCCGAGACCGCGGCCGCGGCCGTCGTCGTTGCGTCCTGTCGCGCTCATCCCAGTGCTCCTCCCCCGGTCGCCCGCGTCCTGCGCGGGCTCCGGAGATCGACGATCTGGGACGGCACCCTACCCGGCGGTATCCGCGCGGTCAGCCCTCGCGGGTGAGGTCGCTGCCCTCGTTCGCGTCACTCGGGCGGGTGAGCCGGCGCCGGCGCCACAGCACGATCGGCACCGCGCCCGCGAGCCCCGCCGCCACGGGGGCCGTCGAGGCCATGCCGTTGAGGCCCTTCTGGTCGAAGGTGCCCGGGATGCCGAGCCAGTCGATGCGGTTGAGGGGCCAGGCGATGGTGAAGGCGCGGCCGACGACCTTGTCGTCGGAGACCGTGCCGCCGCCGGGCAGCTCCTGGTGGTAGCGGGAGTCCAGCGAGTTCTGCCGGTGGTCGCCCATCACCCAGATCCGGCCCTTGGGGATCTTGATCGGGCCGAAGGGCATGTCGTCGCAGGCGCTGTCGCCGGGGTAGATGTACGGCTCGTTCAGGGCCTTGCCGTTGACCTTGACCGGGCCGCCCTTCTTGCACTCCACGGTGTCGCCGCCGGTCGCGATGACCCGCTTGATCAGGTCCTTCTCCTCGGCGGACGGCATCAGGCCGATGAAGCTGAGGAACTTCTGCGCGGCGTTGGGCTCGGCCGGCTTCTGGTCCTCCAGCCAGCCGCCCGGGTCGTGGAAGACGACGACCTCGCCACGCTCGGGCGTGGAGCCGAACCACGGCGTCAGCTTGTCCACCAGGACCCGGTCACCGCGCTGGAGGGTGTCCTGCATCGAGTCCGAGGGGATCGAGAAGGCCTGCACCAGGAAGGTCTTGATCAGCAGCGCGAGGATCAGCGCGATGCCGATGAGCAGCGGCAGCTCCTTCCAGAAGGAGCGCTGCTTCCTGGGGGCGCGGTCCGAACCGTCGCCCGGCTCGCCGTCACCTCCCGAGCCGCCGTCAACGGTGCCGCCACCGCCACCGCCGGCCTGAGCCTGTGCGGGAGAGTCGGCGGGCCCGTCCGGCCGCTCCTCGGGCTCGTCGTGTCCGGATCGTGCGCCGACCGCCAAATCCCCCACATCCACTCCTCACTCCGTGCCACCGCCCGCGCCGTGCCAGACGCAGGCCCACCACTCCCATAACGAGCGGGAGTTCCGCAGGGCTCGGGAGCCGGATCGCTTCGTTCGATTTCGGGTCATCCGATATCGATGTATGTACTGCCACTTCACGTGATCTGCCGGGTTCCGCAGCCGGATCCCGGGAGGACACCCTATGCGACGTGCCGAGTGCGGTGTCCGACCTGCCGGGCGCGTCCGGCACCGAGCCGAATGTCCCGGGCTCCTCCAGCCACCGCCAGTGGTCGAAGGGCCAGCCGATCAGGACGGCCCGTCCGATGACCCCGTCCTCGGAGACGGTGCCGTGGTACGGCTCGTCGAGGTGGAAGCGGGAATCGGCCGAATTCGAGCGGTGGTCGCCCATCACGAAGAGCCGCCCCTCGGGCACCTTCACCTCGAAGGTGATCTCCGAGGGCGGGTTGCCGGGGTGGACGTAGGGCTCATCCAGGGGCGTGCCGTTGACCATGACCCTGCCACTGCCGTCGCAGCACTTCACCGTGTCGCCGCCGACCGCGACGACCCGTTTGATGAGGTCCTGCTCGTTGTCGGAGGGCAGCAGACCGATGAAGGTCAGGGCTTGTTTGACCTGTTTGACGACGACGGGGTCGCTGCCGCCGGTGGTCTTCTTCTCGTCCTTCAGCCAGCCGCCGGGGTCCTTGAAGACGACCACGTCGCCGCGGTGCGGCCGGGAGCCGAACCAGGGCGTCAGCTTGTCGACGAGCACCCGGTCGCCGATGGTGATCGTCTCCTGCATGGAGCCGGAGGGGATCACGAAGGCCTGGACGAGGAACGTCTTCAGTACGAGGGCGATGAGCACCGCCACTCCGACGAGCAGAGGTATCTCCTTGACCGCGGACCGGCGTCTGCGCCGCTTCACCTTGCGGGCGAGCCTGCGCCGGTCGGCCCGGCCCTGCTGGGCCCGGCGGCCGGGCGGCCGGGCGGGGGCGGGGGTGGGCGCCGGTACGGCGCCGGCGGGCGGGAGGAGCTCCTCGGCGTCGATCGGGTCCGCGAGGCCCGCGGGGCCCGCGGGGCCCGTCGCGTACGCCGGGGGCGGCCCGGAGGCGGCGAAGGGTTCGGTGAGCGGATCGGTGAACGGGCCGGTCCCGGCCTCCTCGGCCGGCCTGCCACGACGGCGGGACGCACCCGGCAGGTCGCCGCGTCCCGTACCGCCCCTGGCTCCCCGCGCTGCCGCGCGCGAGGTCGGCCGCGTGCCCGTGGGCAGCGGCTCGTCCGCCGGCCGGGGTGCCGAGGAGCGCGGGCGTCCACGGCTACCCATGGGCGCCGCCCGGTGCGGGCACGCGCGCGAAGGCGCCGGAGCCGTCGATCCCCGACCAGCGGCCCAGCGGCCAGCCGATCCAGTCGGCCCGGCCCACCACGTGGTCCACCGGCACCATGCCGCCGCCCGGTGAGCCCAGGTGGTCGCGGGAGTCGCTGGAGCGGGAGCGGTGGTCGCCCAGGACGAACAGGGTGCCGTCGGGCACGACGATGTCGAACGGCACCTGGGAGGGGGCGTCGCCCGGGTGCACGTACTCCTCGGTCACCGGTGTCCCGTTCACCTGGATCCTCCCGCCCTTGTCGCAGCACACGATCCGGTCCCCGCCCACTCCGACGACCCGCTTCACGTACACGTTCCCCGCCGGTTCCCTCAGACCCAGGGCCGCCACCGCTGAACGAAGGGCCCTGCCCACCGGGTTCCCCTCGGGGGGCTCGTCCGTGAACGAGCCGCGGCCGTCGAAGACGACGACGTCACCGCGGGCCGGCCGGCCGCCGGACCGGTACGCCAGCTTGTTGACCAGGACCCGGTCGCCCACCTTCAGGGTGGGCTCCATGGAGCCGCTGGGGATGAGGAAGGGCTGCATGACGAAGTGGCTGAGCAGCAGCAGGAAGACCAGGCAGAGGGCGAGCAGGGCGGCGCTCTTGCGCCAGGGCCCTTCCAGGTGGCCGGCGAGGGCGGGAAAACGCGCGGAGCGCGACCTCCGCTCCGGCCCCGGCTGAGGGGTGGAGGGGAGGTCGCGCTCCGTGTGCTGTGCTTCGGTGTCCATCGGGGGCTGAGCCTATCCGCCCGGCCTGTGGACCCGTACGCGCGCGTGGTGGGCCGCAGCTCACCGCCGAGCCGGAGCTCAGTTGTCGCGCTTCTCCTTGATCTTCGCGGCCTTGCCGCGGAGCTCGCGCAGGTAGTACAGCTTCGCGCGGCGGACGTCACCGCGGGTGACGAGCTCGATCTTCTCGAAGATCGGGGAGTTCACCGGGAAGGTGCGCTCGACGCCGACGGAGAAGGAGACCTTGCGGACCGTGAAGGTCTCGGAGACGCCGGCGCCCTGGCGGCGGATGACAACGCCCTTGAACTGCTGGATACGGGAGCGGTTGCCCTCGATCACGCGGACGTGGACGTTGACGGTGTCACCCGGGCGGAAGGCCGGGACGTCGCTGCGCAGCGTCGCGGCGTTGACGGAGTCGAGCAGGCTGGCCATGTTCTTCTGCTTCCTCGCCGATGCCACAGGTCATCAGCGGAATTCGTGATGGGGTTCGAGGTGCTGTCCGCGACCGGACCGCCGTGGGGCGACTCCCGCGTGCGCGGGGAACGCATTGCCCTTCCCCCTGTGGCAGGGGCATGGGCCGGGCGTACAGCAGCGGCTTATTCTTCCACGTCCTGCGGCCTGCGCCAAAATCGGCCGCCGGGCTCGGGGGCCCAGCCGAGGATGGACAGCACTTCGCGGTCCTTCTTGTCGAAGGCCGAGGGGTCGCAGCGCTCGATCAGGTCGGGCCGGTTCTCGGCGGTGCGGCGGAACGCCTCGTCCCGGCGCCAGCGGGCGATCTTGCCGTGGTGGCCGCTGAGCAGGACGTCCGGGATGCCGCGTCCGCGCCACTCGGGGGGCTTGGTGTAGACCGGCCCTTCGAGGAGGTTGGCCATGGCGCCGGGGGCGAAGGAGTCGTCGCGGTGGGACTCGGCGTTGCCGAGGACGCCGGGCAGCAGCCGGGCCACGGCCTCGGTGACGACCAGGACGGCGGCCTCCCCGCCCGCGAGGACGTAGTCGCCGATGGAGACCTCGTACACCGGGATCCGGGTGGCGTACTCGTCCATGACGCGGCGGTCGATGCCCTCGTAGCGCGCGGGCGTGAAGATCAGCCAGGGCCTCTGGGACAGCTCGACGGCGAGTTCCTGGGTGAAGGGCCGTCCGCTGGGGGTGGGGACGACCATGACGGGGCCGTGCGCCCCCGCCTCGTAGCCGTCGGCCAGCGCGTCGTCGAGGCAGGCGCCCCAGGGCTCGGTCTTCATGACCATGCCGGGGCCGCCGCCGTAGGGGGTGTCGTCGACCGTGTTGTGCCGGTCGTGGGTCCACTGCCGCAGGTCGTGAACGTGGACGTCGAGCTGTCCACGCGCGCGTGCCTTGCCGACGAGGGAGACGTTCAGCGGTTCCAGGTACTCGGGGAAGATCGTGACGACGTCGAGCCGCATCAGTTCCGGGCCCCGTCGGTCTCGTCCCCACCGGTCGTGTTCCCGTCGGTCTGGTCGCCCTCGGACCCGTCAGACCCGTCGGGCCCGTCGTCCTCGGTCTCGTCGCGGCCGGAGGCGATCACCGCGCGGTCGTCGATCAGGCCGGGCGGCGGGTCGATGACCGCGCGCTGCTCGTCGAGGTCGATCTCGGTGACGATCTCCCCGACGAACGGGATCATGACCTCGGTGCCGTCGGGCCGCTCCACGATGAACAGGTCCTGGGACGGCAGGTGCGAGATCTCGGTGATCCGGCCGACCTCGGTGCCGTCGGTGAGGACGACGTCGAGGTCGATGAGCTGGTGGTCGTAGTACTCGTCGTCCTCGTCGGGGCGCTCTTCGGGGTCGACGTCGGCGATGAGCAGCGTGTTGCGCAGGGCCTCGGCGCCGGTCCGGTCGCGTACGCCCTCGAAGCGCAGCAGCAGGCGGCCGCTGTGGACGCGGCCGGTCTCGATGGTGAGCGGTCCGGTGGAGGCCGGGTCGGTGGCCAGTACGGCACCGGGGGCGAGCCGCAGCTCCGGCTCGTCGGTGCGCACCTCCACGGTGACCTCGCCCTTGATGCCGTGGGCGCGGCCGATCCGCGCGACTACCAGCTGCACGTCGTTCAACTTTCCTGTCGGATGCCTACGGTGTTTCGGTGGCTACAGCCCTCGGGTTCCGGCTGTACAGACGACTGCGGGCCGGGGAGGCCGCGTGGCCCTCCCCGGCCCGAGCCGGCGCATCTGGTAAAACAACCAACTTTGTCAGTGGACCTGGTCCACGTCGACGAGGTCGACGCGGATCCCACGGCCACCGATGGCGCCCACGACGGTCCGCAGGGCGCGGGCGGTGCGGCCGTTGCGGCCGATCACCTTGCCGAGGTCGTCGGGGTGGACCCGGACCTCCAGCACGCGCCCTTTGCGCAGGGCGCGCGAGGCGACCTGCACGTCGTCGGGGTTGTCGACGATGCCCTTCACGAGGTGCTCAAGAGCCTCCTCGAGCATGCTCAGGCCTCGGTCGACTCGGCGGCGTCGGCCGGAGCCTCGTCCGCCTTCTTGTCAGCCTTCTTGGCCTTGGGGGTGATGGCCTCACCCTTGGTGTCGTCGCCCTCGAGAGCCTTGGCGAACTCGTCGAAGGAGCGGCGCTTGCTCTCCTTGGTCTCCGGCTGGAGCAGCGGCGCGGGGGCCGGGAGGCCCTTGTGCGCCTGCCAGTCACCGGTGAGCTTCAGGATGGCGAGGACGGCCTCGGTGGGCTGGGCGCCGACCGACAGCCAGTACTGCGCACGCTCGGCGTTGACCTCGATGCGCGACGGGTTGTACGTCGGGTGGTAGATACCGATCTCTTCGATCGCGCGACCGTCACGGCGGGTGCGGGCGTCGGCGACGACGATGCGGTAGTGCGGCTGGCGAATCTTGCCGAGGCGCTTGAGCTTGATCTTGACTGCCACTGGAGTGGTGTCTCCTGGTCTTGACGTGGTTGGGCACAACGGGATGCCACGTGGGGTTGCGGTACTCAAAGTGCCCGATGGACGCGTCAGCCGGAGGCGAGAGGGTTCCTGTGCGGCTGTCGAGTACAGCTGTCCATTGTGCCACACGCCGGCGCCGGGCACGCCGGGGGTCCGTGGGGCACCCCCGGGCTGCACGGCGGCACAGCGGCACACCCGTGTGTGTCCGCGCCTGACGGCCCGCGCCGCCCCCGTCGGGCGGCCGGTCCCGGATCAGCTCGCCGCGGCCACGACCTCGGGGATACGGAAGGGCTTGCCGCAGCCGCCGCAGACGATCGGCGCCTGGGCGAGCACGGAGGGGACGACGCGCACGTTGCGGCCGCAGTCGCAGACGGCCTTGACGCGGACGCCGCCGCCCGAGGATCCGTGCCGTGCGGCCGGGCCCCGGAAGGAGCGCTTGGTGTCGGCCGCGGTGGCCACGGTGTGCGCCTTGAGGGCCCGCTGGAGCCGTTCGATGGTCGGCCGGTAGCGGCGCCTCGCCTCGGGGTTCAGCGCGACCAGGGAGAAGCCGCTGCTGGGGTGCGGTTCCTCGGGATGGTCGAGGCCGAGCTCCTCGGCGATGGCCAGGAATCTGCGGTTGTGGTACCGCCCGGCCCGGGATGTGTCGCGGACACCCCGGGCGGCGGCAATGCCGTGGACTGCTTCGTGGAGCAGTCGCTCGAAGGAGAGTTCGGCGCCGCAGGCGGACGACGACTCTCCGATCAGGGATTCGGGCGCGGCAAGGTCAGGCAGCTCGGGGTGGTACCGCTGAATGTCGGCCCACGCCTGCGCCAGCTCTGCGGCGAGAACAGGTGGTGTCGTGCTCACGTCGTGACAACGAGCCGGAGTGCCCCGGTGTTCCTATTCCGGGGCATCCCAAATAATTTGCACGTACCCGTCAGTTGCCGTTGATGCGTCCGGACGAGGGCGGGTGCGCTGATCTGCGGAGAAGCCTCACAGCTCGCACCAAGGTAGTACGTAGCGGCGCGTACGCCCCGGCGCGTAGATGATGTCCACGCGCCGGGATTCCAGAATCCGGCCGGTACGCAAGAGGCGTTTTCGGCCGACCGGAACAGGCCGCGAGCCGCTCAGTAGGAGCGGGCGACGATGGCGACGGTACCGGGTGCGTCGTCGGTCTCGGGGACCGACCCGTCCTCGGCGACCAGACACCGTACGGACACGGCCTGTTCCGCGAGCTTGGCCTCGCCCTCGGCGCCGAGGGTGGCCCAGGGGATGCGCGCCCAGCCGCCCGCGGTGGCCGCCTCGGCGGCCTCTTCGAGGGTGGTCACGTCGCTGGTGCGGGCCTCGCGGCGCTCGCGGGACTCGCGCAGCAGCTGCGCCTGGTCCTCCTCCAGCACCTTGGGCAGCAGTTCGCCGAGCGCGTCGAGGGAGACGGGCTCCTTGCCGCCGGGGATGCGGCGGGCGAGCATCGCGGTGCCGGCCTCCAGGTCGCGCGGGCCGACCTCCACGCGTACGGGCACGCCCTTGAGCTCCCAGTCGACCGCGCGGCGGCCGAAGGGGGTGTCCACGCGGTCGTCGACCTGGACGCGGATGCCGAGCGCCTTGAGGCGGGCGCCGATCTCGCGGACCTTGGTGACGGCCTCGTCGCCCTTGATCGCCATGACGACGACCTGGACGTGCGCGAGGCGCGGCGGCACCCGCAGGCCGTTGTCGTCGCCGTGCGACATGATCAGACCGCCGACCATGCGGGTGGAGACGCCCCACGAGGTCTGCCAGACCAGCTCCTGCTTGCCTTCCTTGGAGAGGTACTGGGTGTTGAAGGCCTTGGCGAAGTTGGTGCCGAGCTCGTGGCTGGTGCCCAGCTGGAGGGCCTTGCCGTCGCCCATCATGCCTTCGAGCGTGAGGGTGTTGATGGCGCCGGCGAACCGCTCCTTGGCCGTCTTGCGGCCCAGGACGACGTCGATGCCCAGGACGTTGACCATGAAGTCCGCGTAGACGTCCTTGTGGATGCGCGCCGCGTAGTCGCGGGCGTCCTCGTAGGAGGCGTGCGCGGTGTGGCCCTCCTGCCAGAGGAACTCACTCGTACGGAGGAAGACGCGCGGGCGCATCTCCCAACGGACCACGTTGGCCCACTGGTTGATGAGCAGGGGCAGGTCGCGGTAGCTCTGCACCCACTTGGAGAAGTAGTCGTTGATGATCGTCTCGGAGGTGGGGCGCACCACCACGGGCTCTTCGAGCTCCTTGCCGCCACCGTGCGTGACCACCGCGAGCTCGGGCGCGAAGCCCTCGACGTGCTCAGCCTCGCGAGTCAGGTAAGACTGGGGGATGAACAGCGGGAAGTACGCGTTCTGGGCGCCGGCGTCCTTGATGCGTGCGTCCATCTCCTGCTGCATCCGCTCCCACAGGCCGTAGCCGTACGGTCGGATCACCATGGTGCCGCGCACCGGACCGTTGTCCGCGAGCTCGGCCTTGTTGATCAGATCCTGGTACCAGCGGGGGAAGTCTTCCGCCTGGGGCGTGAGAACGGGTGCCTTTGCCATGGCGCGAATGGTACGGGCCCGGTGGCCCCGAACGTGAATCGCCCTCCCTCTGGACGGGATGGCGGATGCGGAGTTCCCTGGCATACGGGGGGAGTGCGACCGCACGTGCACGGGGGCTTTCCATCAGCGCACAGCTGACGTCTTCTGCGGATTGGGGCGCTTTCCATGACACCTACGCTCGTCCGGCACCAGTCCCCCGCGGCCTCGGCCCCGCCCGCGCAGGCGTATGCCCGCGCGCGCGACTGGGCGGAGATCCAGGAGCGGATGCTGGTACCGCTCTACGAAGCGGTGTACGAGCGGCTGGAGGTGGGAGCCGCCACCCGGCTGCTCGGCCTGGGCTGCGGCTCCGGGCTCGCCCTGTTGATGGCGGCCACGCGCGGCGCGCGCGTGACGGGTGTCGACACCCGGCCGGAGCGGCTCGCGCTGGCGCGTGAGCGGCTGCGCCCGGAGGGGGTGTGGGGCCGTGACGGGGCCCGCCTCCTGGAGGGCGGCCCGGAGGCCGCCGCCGACGCGTCGGCGGCCCGCTACGACCTGGTGACGGCGTTCGAGCCGGTGGGCTGTGCGGCGGGCGACGCGGACGGCCTGGGGACGGCGCTGGAGGCCGCGGTGGGGCTCGCCGAGCGCGGTGGCACGGTGGTGCTGGCGGGCTGGGGTCCGCCGGAGCGGTGTGCGACCTCGGGCGTGCTGCGGGTGGCGGCCCGGCTCACCGACTCCCCGCGCTGGCGGCCGAGCCTGCGCGACGATCTGGAGGACCTGGCGTCGCGGGCCGGTCTGCGGCCCGACGGGTCGGGGCGGGTGGCGTGCCCCTTCGGCTACGCGGACATCGACAGCGCGGTGCGCGGGCTGCTCTCGACGGGCCTGTTCGACGCGGCGGCCCGGGCCACCGACCAGGTCCAGGTCGAGAAGGAGCTGACGGAGGCGCTGCATCCGCATCTGCGCGCGGACGGCACGGTGTGGATGGCGAACGTGTTCCGCTATCTGATCGCCCGTACGCCCTGAGTCCCCGGGGCGTTCAGAGGCCGGCCCCGGCCGCGCGCGCGATGCCCGCCGCGCGGTAGGCGGCCTCCTCCTCCAGCGTCTCGTTCTTCGGCAGCGCCTCGGCGAGCGCGTCGAGCCGGTGGCCGGCCGGTACGGCGATTATCGCCAGAGCGGGCGGAGCGGGGCATTCCGGGTGGGCCGAAGGGGCCGTGGGACAACAGAGGGTGGGGGGGGGGGGGGGGGCGGGGCCCCCCCCCCCCCCCGCAAACCCCCCAATTCCTTTTTTTTTTTTTTATCGGGCCCTCCAGC
>NZ_JBEXWK010000043.1:0-67517 GCF_040629815.1 Streptomyces sp. NPDC005878 | reverse complement strand
TGAGGGTGAACGGGCGCTCTTCGCCGCGCAGTCGGCACATGGCGATGATGGTGATGTCTCCGGCCTTGGTGGTCCGGAACTCGTGGATCTCGATCGTGCGCAGGGTCTCGGTGCCGTCGTGGTCGATGTAGGTGAGGGTCACCGCGTGCTGGTGGTCGACGGCCCGGTACAGGTCGGCGAGGGTGCGGCGGGTGGTTTGGTTCCGGGTGTGCTTCACGGTGTCCCCCTCGTCTGCGGTGTGACCCCAGCCTAGCTAATTCGTATTGCTTAAGCAATATGAATTGCTGTACGGTTTGGTTCACCGGCCGCCGAAGGGGTGGCCGGGACCGGTCACCGCTGGTGGCATCAGCAATATGAATTGGAGGAAACTGGCGTGGCACGCACCCCCATCAAGCGCCCGCCTGACCGCAGTACCCGGTCCGACCGGCGGCGCCCGCCGAGAGGACACACCCCCGTGGCCCTGAGCCCTGCCGACAAGGCCCGCTGCGACAAGCTCGCGGAGGCCGCCAGCACCCTCAAGGAACATGGCCGCAGCGACCTGGCCGAGTTCGTTGAGTTCATGCTGACGACCGACGGGCACCTCTTCTCCGGCCGGCTCCTCATGAACGCCAACGCGGAGAAGCGCCCCGCTCTGGCGATGCGCATGCCGGCCTCCCACCGCGACCTCATCAAGCAGCGCGTCCGGGCCGCCGGGTCCACGCTCGATGCCGAGATCACCGAGGCGATGCGGGCGTTCATGGACGGCACCTTCACCCCCAAGCCCCTGGACCGGGCCCCGCACGGCACCGGTGACTCGATGGTGAACCTGAATGTGCGGCCCCAGGACCACGCACTGCGCAAGCGGGTCGAGCAGCGGTGCGAGGAACTGCGCGAAGAAGGCCAGCGGATCTACGTCTCCACCGTCGCTATCGACTGGCTGTACAGGAAGTGCCAGATCGGCCGGTACGCCCCGGCTGACGCCGAGTAGCCCCGCGCCGTGCAGCGGCCGGCCCGCCCCACAGGCCGCTGCACGCCCCGGCTGAAAGCCCCCTAGGAGAGACCTCATGGCCACCGCCATCGAGGCCCCCGCCAGCAGCACGGCGGAGGGCCCCCTTCAGCACACCCAAAATCAGCTCAAAGGCCTCGCCGTCCTGCGCGGCGACTTCCCCGATTCCCAGATCCAGCACCTGCCGAAGATCTGGTGCAGCGACTGCTCCCGTTCGCGCGCCAAGGTCTGCGAGAACCCGAGGCACGCCAAAGCGAAGTGCGAGGAGTGCGGGAACTACATCACCACCGCGCACGTCGATCTGGACTACGTCGGTCACGCCGAGCTCACGCACCGCCTCCTGGACGCCGACCCCCTGTGGGACTGGGAACCGGTGGCTTTCGACCCCCACGGGCTTCCCGCGTTCGACCAGAACGGCGGCCTGTGGATCCGGCTGACCGTCTGTGGGCACACCCGGCTCGGTTACGGCGACGCCCAGGGCAAGTCGGGCCCCAACGCCGTGAAGGAGGCCATCGGTGACGCACTGCGCAACGCCGCCATGCGGTTCGGTGCGGCACTGAACCTGTGGGCCAAGTCGGACCTGCGCGAAGCCCAGAACGAGCACCCCAAGACCGCCGACGACGAAGGCCGCAGCAGCACCGGCAGGCCAGACCCGGCGCAGGCCGCCCCCGCAGCCAGCACGGCAGATCTGCACCGCCTCATGGCGCAGATTGCGAACTGCTGGGACAACCCGCTTTCCCTGCTCCAGATCCGCATCGAGGGCAAGCAGCTCGGCCTCTCGGAACGCCGCGTCCAGGGCCCGCCCCCGGAAAGCATCTGGACCACCTTCGACACGCTTCTCGACACCCGAATCACCGAGCTCAAGCCGTCCACCAACCAGAACGTCGACGCCGACGGGAGCGCCGCCTGATGTCCCATCGCAACGACAATGACGCGCTGACCGTCATGGACTGGTTCTGCGGCGCCGGCGGCTCCTCCCAGGGCATGCACTCCATCCCCGGCGTCCGCGTCGAACGCGCCGCCAACCACTGGCAGCGCGCCATCGAGTCCCACGCCGCGAACTTCCCGACCGTCGACCACTACCGCGGCGACATCCGCGAGGCACCGGTCGAGCAGTGGCCCGTCACCGACATCTTCTGGGCCAGCCCCGAATGCCCGCAGTGGTCCAACGCGCGCGGCAAGAAGCGCGACTTCGACGCCTCCCTGCAAGGTGACCTGTTCAACGGATTCGGCCCCTCCGAGGAAGTCGAACGCTCCCGCGCCCTGATGGAAGAGGTTCCGATGTACCTGCGCGGGGTGCAGGAACGCGGCGGCCTCGTCAAGGCGGGCGTCGTCGAGAACGTCGTCGACGTCCGCGCCTGGGACCAGTGGGACCGCTGGATCGGCGAGATCAAGAAGCTCGGATACGAGACCCGGGTCATCGCCCTCAACTCGATGCACGCCGACCCGCGGACCGTCCACAAGGCCCCGCAGTCACGCGACCGCCTGTACGTCGCCTACTGGCACAAGACCCTCCGGCGGACACCGGACTGGGACAAGTGGCTCCGCCCCCGCGCCTGGTGCCCCGGCTGCGAGCAGTGGGTGCAGGCCGTCCAGCGGTTCAAGCAGCCCGGCCGGGACATGGGCCGCTACCGGCAGCAGTACGTCTACCGCTGTCCTCAGGCGAGGTGCCGCAACCAGATCGTTGAGCCCGAGACCCTCCCCGCGGCCGTCGCGATCGACTGGACCCTGCCCGGGCAGCGCATCGGCGACCGCACCAAGCCTCTTGCCGACAAGACCCTCGCCCGCATCCAGGCCGGGCTCGACAAGTTCGCCCGGCCCATCACCCTCGAAGCGGCGGGCAACACCTTCGAGCGCAGGCCCGGCGTGCGGACCTGGCCCATCGACGCCCCGCTCACCACCCAGACGACCACCTCCACCAAGGCCGTGGCCTACGAGCCGTTCATGGTCCCGGCCGGCGGAACCTGGCGCGATGACCCCATGAGCGTCCTGGACCCGATGGCGTGCCGCACCACCCGGGAGAACGACGGCCTCGCCATACCGCCCCTCCTCATCCCCGTCGAAGGGCGCGACGGCAAGGAACCCGCCTCGGCGAACAACCCGCTGCGCACGCAGACCGCCCGCAACGAGACCGGCCTGGCCTGGCTGCCGTTCATGGTCACCATGCGCGGCGGCGGCGACCAGCTCCGAGGACGCTCCATCAGCGAGCCCGTCGGCACGGTCTCCGCGAACGGCAACCACCACGGCCTGGTCACTCCAAACCTGCCCGCGTTCGTGATGCGGAACAACGGCAGCGCCGGGAACGGCGGCGAGCACTGCACCCCCGCCGATGAGTACTTCCGCACCATGACCACGGCCGGCCACCAGTCCCTCGTCACCTGGCAACACCTCCTTGTCCCGTACTACGGGAACGGGACCGCACGCACTGTGCGCGAGCCGGTCGGCACGCTCTCCACCCGCGACCGGTACGCCCTGGTCAAAGGCAGCGTCGACATCCAAGACGTCCTGTTCAGGATGTTGGAACCCCACGAGATCGGCCGGGCCATGAGCTTCGCCGACGCCTACATCGTCCTCGGGTCCAAGCGCGAACGCGTCCGGCAGTACGGCAACGCCGTCACCCCCAACTGCGCGGAGGTCATTGTCTGTGCGCTGGTGGAGGCCATCACCGGCGAGGACATCGACCGGTACGCGGCACCCCAGATGGCGAAGGCCGCATAGCCCCGCCGGGAGGCCTGCCGTGAAGTACGCCCTCATCGTCCTGGGGGTCCTCTGGGTGCTGGTCCTCCCCCTCACCTGCGAAGCCGTCCGCCTGTTCCGCCGCATCCGGCGCGGGCGGGCGGCTTCGCCGTCCCCCCACCACGACCATCACGTGGTGGCCACCGCCGAACACCTCGTCAGCGATCGCTACCGGATCCTCGCCGACCTGTACGACACCCCCCACCAGCCCTGAACGTCTCACCAGGAGGTGAGCCCCGATGCCGAACCTCCCCGCCCGTCTCCTGCTCGCCGTCCTGTCCGTTCTGGCGGCGGCCGGCGCCTTCGCCTGGCGCGAGCACCGCCGCCACCGCGCTGTCCGTACGGCGCTGGCCGCCGCCCAGCTCCAGCAGGCCGCCCTCCACCGCGACATGGACGCCTTCACCTCCCGCATCCAGGGCGCCCTGAACGCCCGGGCCGTCCTCATCGCCGCCGACAGCGTCCTCGATGAGGCGCTCGCCGCCCACAGCCGCCACCAGCCCACCCGGAAGGGGGACGACGACCCATGGACCCGATGACCTTGAGCCCGGTCACAGCCCGCGAGCAGCTCACCGACCACCCCCGCTACCCCTACCGCGGGTGCGCCCCCGACCTTGACGACCCCACCCGCGCCGCCGGCAACCTCGCGTTGCCGGTCGATGCCTGGGGGGCACCCGACACCGACGGCGCCGAGCCGCAGACCGAGCGGATCGCCCGCGAGAACGCGGCGGTCGAGGTGTGCCTGGACTGCCCCGTCATGGTGGCCTGCCTCACCTACGGCACCACCGTCACCTCAAGCGGGCACCTCGCCGAACCCCACGGCATCCTGGGCGGCCTGCGCGCCCTGGAGCGCCACCGCCGCCTCATCGCCCAGCGCACCGCCGAACCCGCACCCGCCCCCAACGTGGACGAGGCCCGCACCCCGCAGCGCCTGGCCCTGCTCCGTGCCCTCGCCGCGCACAGCGACGACGAACTCGTCGCCTACCGAGCCCGCATGGACCTGCGCACCTCCAACTGGCACCGCTCCGCGCTGTGCGGCCTCCTCGGCCTGGACAAAGAGACCGCGACGCGTTTCCAGCTCCTCGCCGCGGCCCGCCACCACGGGCTGCTGCCCCGGCACGTCCGTATCCGGCCCGACGAGCCCGGCCCCGTCGCCGCCGCCCCCACCACCGACGGCATCCGCCAGCGCCGCATCACCGCCACCGGCCCCGGACAGCTCCCCCTGCCCGGCTACGACACCCTCCGCCGCACCCCGCCCCCCACCCCACCCGGCGCCCGCATCCCCTTCCCCCGCAGACGCCTGCGCATGGTCGCCTTCCACGAACAGCTCACCCTCCCCGACCCCGCCTTCACCCCGCCGGTACGGCTGGAGGTGGCAGCGTGAGCACCCCCGACGACACCCTCGCCCAGCGCTGCCAGAGCAGCGGCGACTACCTCGCCGGCCTCGTCGCCACCGGCATGCTCCAGACCGTCGGCACCCCCGACCGGCTCCCCGAACTCCTCTACCCCACCCTCGACCCCGCGGTCCGCGCCGACATCTGGAACCGGGCCCTCGCCACCGGCTACCGCGCCGGCCGCCTCTCCGTCCGCCCCCGCTTCACCCCCGACCTCCTGAACCGCATCCACCAGCAGCTCGACGCCGCCGGACACCACGCCATGGCCCACCTCGCCCAGCGCTCCGCCCGCACCCAACAACCCCACCCCGCCGACCACGAACCCGCCCGCGGCCACCACGACCTGGAGCAGGGGCAGGGGGACTTGTGGTGAGGGCCCGACCCGGCCGCGGCCGGCCCCCACGCTTCACCGACACCCTGCGCCAGCGCTACCTCGACGCCGTCACCTCCGGCATGTACCTCAAAGACGCCGCCGCCCACGTCGGCATCAGCATCAACACCCCCAGCCAGCACGCCCACCAGGACCCGGCCTTCGCCCACGCCCTCACCCACGCCCGCGCCCTCGGCCGCAAAGCCCGCGCCGACGCCAAGCCCCACGACGCCAACCGCTACGACAACGCCGACTGCCGCTGCCCCAAATGCACCCGGGCCGCCAGCACCGCCCGCACCGGACGCCGCCACCGCGCCCGCACCGAACCGGGTGACCTCGTCGAACTCGACCCGCCCACCGGGGAAAACGCGTCCCCCTTCGTGCTGCTGCGGGCCTCTTGACCAGCGGAGCAGACGCCCTGCCATCGGAAGTTATTTTCTGTGAGTCTTTACCGGACACGTCCGGGCGGTCGCCTGCCTGTGCGATGACCGGGATATCTGATGACAAGACGGATGATCCGACACGACTCACCTGGGGTGAGGACAGATGACGAGCTCAACCGATAGGCTGCGCCTGGCGCCAGACGACCAGTCACTCACCGGCGAAGTCCGACGGCGCCACCCAAACGAGGAAAGGCCCCGCCTCCCCGGTGCGCGAACACCGGATCATTGGCGGAGCCGGACCACACGCACCAGCGATCAGACAAGTGAAAGTGCGGTCATGGAGCAGAGTACCCGGACAAGGGCAGAGACAGACAGCGGGACCCAGCCATACGGCGTGACGATCACACCGCCGCAGTGCACGGGCCCTGTCACCACAACCCGCACCACGCGATGAGCCAGGACAGCGCGGCACAGCCCGCGCTGGACATCCTCACGCTCGCAGAGATCCGCACCGAGCTGCACAAGCTGGTCGCGCTCGCGGGCACTGCGGAGAAGCCGAAGCCGGACCACATCCTGCCCGCGAACCACATGATGGCGCCGGGCCGCGAGTGGGTCATCGACCACCGCGCCCACGATCCGTACGCCCGGCTGGAGCGATCACGGTGGCAGGTGCTCGCGCGCGACGAGGACGACGTGGCGGCCTGCGTCTACATCCACACGCCGGACTCCCTGGAAGGCGACTACGTCGCTTCCCCCACCACCGAGGCGCGGCGCGTGGCCATGGCCATATTGGCCGCCTGCGACCGTGCCGATGAGCTGTCCGCCGGGGTTACCCACCTGGAGGACCGACGCAAGACCCGAGGAAAGAGAGATCGGTTGACGTAGCGACTGCCTAGGCGGGAGGTCTGGGCCCCTTGGCGGGGGCGCTTCCTCTACCGCTGGCCGCTGGTGTTGGCGCACCGTGCGCGGCCACTTCCTACGGCTCGGTTTGGCGACCGAGCTAAGGCCCGTCCTTCGGGACTCCGGTTTGGCGACCGGGCCCGGGGTTCGAGCGTCCTTCAGGTTCTTTCACCGGAACCACCACCCACCAGAGGCGGGCAGCTTTTCTATGCCCCCTTGGAGGCAGGTACATAGTGCCCGACAGCAACTCCATTTGTCAGCTCGGCCGCCCCTCAGTG
Source organism: Streptomyces sp. NPDC005878 (assembly GCF_040629815.1). NCBI lineage: Bacteria > Bacillati > Actinomycetota > Actinomycetes > Kitasatosporales > Streptomycetaceae > Streptomyces > Streptomyces sp. NPDC005878. The sequence goes on along the minus strand of NZ_JBEXWK010000043.1, from coordinate 60,474 downwards.
GGCGTTTCATCCCGTTATTCCCCTCCGATGGAGGGCACCCCGTGCCGTACCGCCGACGCGCCCGAGCGGGGTAGCGATCTCGAATTCGAACGACCGTTCGTATACGGTGGGGGGCAGGTTGCCCTGGTGCGAGGGGCCTCCCAGGAGGTCGCCCACACCGCATCGCGCCGGAGCGGCCCGCGTCGGTGGCGTCGCGCCGTGGCGTGGCTGATCGCAGCCGGCCATCATCCGCGGGCGACCGCCACCACGCTTCGCGTCGCCGAAGACCTGGCCGACCGCATGGACTACACCACCGGGCACGTCCGCTACTGCCTGGAGGAGACCGCCGCCCGCCTCGGGATGTCCAAGGCGACGGTGAAGCGGCAGGTTGCCGTGCTGCGTGAACTGGGGGCGCTGGCCTGGGTGGTGCACGGCACCCGCGCCAACATCCGCCGCGCCCTCGGGCTCGCGGGCTACGCCGGCACCGCCACGGTGTACGCGGCGGTCATCCCGCCGTCCTACGACCACGCCATGGGGCACCGCATCATCGGCACCGGCTACACGGCCCGCATCGTGGTCGACCTGCGCCGCTCCCCCGACGCCGACAGGCACCCTGTGGACAACGCCCCTGTGGATAACCAGGCTGTTCAGGGCGGTGAGCCCCCTTCCCTGTACTGGGTTAAGGAAGAGGGTCAGGTGAAAGCTATGGGGGGGGTTGATAGAGACACCTCGCGCGAGCGCGCGAGCCGCCGAACCCCACGAATCCCCCAGCCCCAGAGCAGCAGCAAGGCGCCCCGGCGCTCCCCGATGCAGGTTGCCCGGGACATCCAGATCGCCCGTCAGGTCCGCCCGCTGGTGACCTGGACGCAGCGAGAAGGGCTGCGGCGCCTGGCGTTCGCCCTACGGCCGCTCATCGACCGGGGCCTGGACGCGCGCGCCATCGCGGGCGAACTCGTGGGTCTGTGCACGGGGTGGCATCCGGCGCGCCCGGCCGCGTTCATCACCGCTCGCCTCGCCGACGAGCGATCCGAAGTCCGGCATGCGCCCGAGCAGCCGCCAGCCGCAGCCGCGCCCAACGCCGCTTTCTGCGCCGCACGGCAGACGCCCGCCGCTGTTGCGGAGGAGCACCTGGTCGAGCACCCCCAGATCGAGGAGCAGCCCCTGAGCGAGGACGAGAAGAACGTTCTGCGGGAACTCGCGGTCGGCCACCCGAGCGTGATTCTCCAGTACGCCATGGGATACGGCATCGAGGCCACCATCGAGTTGTACGGACGGCTCGCCGTGGAGAACGCCTTCAACGGCATTCCGAAGTGCATGCTGCCGGAGCCAGAGCCAGAGCAGTCCGTCCTGGACAACGAAGAGGGCACCGGCTGAGGCAGGGGCAATGCCCGGGCGGATCTACGGAACCGTGGTGCATGGCGAATTACCAGTCCCCCCTCCATCCAGGAGTTCCTCGTGCACCGGTTCACCGTCGACTACAGCAAGGACCGCCCCGACCCCCGCGTACTGCTCAACCGCGGCCTCTTCGTGGACGGGCTCCCCCGCCTGATCCCGTTGTGCCGCCTGGCCGGTCACAAGCCCGTCGTCGACGGCTACGACTCGACCTACGGCCATGACCGGGCCCGTTGGGTGGCCTGCGACCGGTGCGGCATCCGCCCCAAGCCGCAGGGCTGGCTTGACCCCGATCACTGGGACCTGGGCCAGGCGTACACCGGGCCCTTCCTGCCCGCGCTACCGGCCGAGCTGTCTCCGGCCCTGGTGCGTCAGCTCGCGCGCAAGGGCATGAAGCCCCGCACCGTACACAGCCCCCTGCCCGGCCCGTGGCCCGAGCACCCCACCTCAGGTATCGGAGCGCAGGTCATCATCGGCCGCTCCATGTCTCTCGGCGCCGACTTCAAGATCGGCAGCCCCGGCAGTGAGCAGGTCCTGGCCGCGCACATCGGCCTCGGTCCCCTCGGGGCCGTGTACGTCCACACCGAGAACCACGGCCGCTGGATCCAGCGCCGGCTGAACCCCCGCGGCTACAACTCCCGCGAGACCGGGATCAGCATCTACCACGGTGCCCTGTGGTGGGACATCTGGGCCCGGCGCGACGAACACCGTGCCAGCGACCCGCGCTGGATGCACGGGAACGTCAAGATCGATCCGCGCCACTACTTCCTCGGCAAGCACACGGCCACGCGAGAACAGCACGGCCCGGCCGTCCCAGGCCGGGTGTTCATGCCCGACGGCACGAGCTACGAGGTGACCCTGAAGCTTGAGCGCTGGACCCGTGGTCGGCTCCGCGGCCGTAAGACCACCACCTGGGAGGTCGGCTGGTCCAGCGAGGCCGGGATCCCCATCCGCAACCACGCCTGGAAGGGCAACGAGGTCTTCGGTTCCGGTGTCACGGTCAGCGCGTCCTCGGTCGAGAACGGTCAGTGGCAGCAGGAGGCATGCGCCCGGATCGCCATCCAGTGCGCCAAGGACCGCACGCGCTACGGCTACCGGCCGCCCGTGCCCGAGGAGCAGGGGAGCGCCCGTTGACACAGGCGTCCAACCCTGCCGCCAGAACCTCCCTCGAACCCCCCGTGAAGCGGCACGTCTGCCTGCTCCACGCCGACTACCACGTCATGCTCCCCGAGTGCTGGCGCGTCACCGTCCAGTGGTTCATGGACCACCAGCACCTGACCGACACCGAGAACCGTGACGCCTACCAGGCCGAGGCCGAGCGGCGCATGCTGGACCAGTGGCTGGACGCGGCCCAGGCACGATCGCACCCGCCCGAGTGAAACAACGTCAGTGGAAGCGTAGGTGCGCCAACTCCCCCGCCAATGTCAGTAAGCTGACGTTATGGCCTCTCCATATTCCAACGGAGAACGGGAAAAGGTAGCGTCTCGGCTGCCCGTCGCGTTCCACAAGCAGCTCAAGATCCGTGCCGCGCAGCTCGGAGTCGACATCCAGGACGCCGTCACCTCTGCCGTTGAGCAGTGGTGCGAGCACCCTCCGGCAAGCGAGGCGGTGGATACCGCAGGCGCCGAGCCGTTCAGCACGTGGCTGCCCCCCGGTCTGTACAGCACCTTCAAGGACGTCTGTGCGGACCGCCGGATCTCCTACGTTCAAGGCCTTGCCCAGTCCGTGCAGGGGTGGCTTGAGGCGTCCGCCACCGGGGAGCCGGAAGCAGACAGCGATGCCGACCAACCCGTCCAACGGATCATCGTCAGCAACCAGAAGGGCGGCGTCGGCAAGACCGCTATCTCTGCCGGCGTCGCCCAGGGCAAGGCCGAAGACGCCGACCTGCTGATCAGAGAGGCGGGCACACGTCCCTCCGGCAGGGCACTGCCCAAGGGTGTCCCCGGCGCCGAGCCGCTCAGCCTGGAGGAAGCACAGGAGATCGCACTCCGGTACGCCCACAAAGGTCTCCGCGTCCTCCTGGTGGACTTCGACCCGCAGTGCCACCTGACCAAGCAGCTTGGCCACACGAAGATCCCAGTCGGCCAGGAGAGCCTGATCACCCACATGTGCGGTGAGGGGAAGAGCCACCTTCGGGATCTCGTGGTGCCGATCGAGGATCCTCGCTTCGGTGGTCGGCTCCACCTCCTGCCCGGTTCTGCGGAGGGCTTCCTCCTCGATGGGCGCCTCGCGATCGGGGCTCTGAAGAACCGCGGCATGTGGAAGGAGTCGGCCCTGGAACGGGCCCTGGCGCCGCTGGAAGCGGACTACGACGTCATCGTCATGGACTGCCCGCCGAGCCTGGGTCTGGCTATGGACGCCGCCATCTACTACGCCGCACGCCGCGACGGCGAGCGAGAGAAGCGGTCCGGCGTGCTGATCATCGTGGACCCCGACGACAGTTCCGCCGAGGCGTACGACCTCCTGACCAGCCAGGTCAACGACGTGATGACGGACATGGGCATCCAGGTGGACTACCTGGGCATCGTCGTCAACCACTACGACGCCCGCCGGGGAACCGTCGCCACCGAGTCCCTGAAGGAATGGCTCGCTCTGGGAGAAGAGGGAGACATTGAAGTCCTCGCGGTCATCGCCGACCTCAAGGAACAGCGCGAATGCGTGCGCGTGAAGGAACCCCTAATGTCCTACGCCCCCCGCTGCATGCAGGCACACATGATGCGCATCGTCGCCGGGAGGTGCGCATGACGTCGAAGGCTGAACGTCTCCGCGGCTCGTCCGCCTTCGGTGCGGCCCGCCGTGCGAACAGTGAACGAGCCCGCGCCTTCGCGGAGGCCACAGGTGCAGGCCACAGCCGGAGCCCGGAACCGGTCGGCACCCTGCGGGTTCCACTGGCTCAGCTCGCTCACAACCCCGGCAACCCGCGGGCCTCGCTCAAGGCCGTGGCCGAGATGGCCGAGAGCATCCTCGTCCGCGACGTCCTCCAGCCGCTGACGGTCGTCACCCGAGAAGCGTTCCTCGCGGTGAACGAGTCGGCCGAGGACCACGAAGCCATCGGGACAGCGGCGTACGTCGTCATCGACGGCAACCGCCGCCTGGCTGGCGCAAAGCAGGCCGGCGTCGATGACGTGCCCGTGCACGTCGACGACAGCCTGGCAGAGAGCGCAGAGACCATCCTCGAAGCTGCCCTGATCGCCGCGGTCCAGCACGAGGACCTGGAGCCGATCGATGAGGCCCGCGCCTTGCAGAAGCTGGTCGAGAAGCATGGATCGCAGCGAGCTGTGTGCCGGGCAATCGGGAAGTCGAGCGGCTTCGTTACTCAACGCCTCGCGCTTCTCACCCTCACGCCTGAGCTGAAACAGGCGGTCGAGGACAAGGAGGTGCCGGTCCGTATCGCGCGCGCGGTGGGAAAGCTGCCGGAGCAGCAGCAGCGTCCTGAAGTGGACAGGCTTCTTCAGGAGGAGGAAGACAGGAAGCGCAAGGCCAAGGCGAAGGACAGCCCGGTCGCCGATCCACGCGGTGCTTACCCGGTAAGCACCCCTGCCGAGCCGGACCAGGCCAAGTCCCAGGGTGACGGAGCCCCTTCGGCTCGAACTGAAGGTGCTTACCCGGTAAGCACTTCAGCCGAACCGAGCCATGAGGAGCTGGACAGCGCCGAATCCCGTGTGCCGGACCACGGCAGTGCTTACCCGGTAAGCACTCCGGCCTCCAACGCCGTCAGCCTGGCGCCGGACGCCGCCGAGGCGCCCGCCGAAGTTGTCCGGCGGCCGGTCGTGAAGATGCCGTGGCACGACGGGGACGAGGTCGCTCAGATCGTTCTCACACGGATGGACCGCGATCAGCTCGGGGTGTTGGTCAAACGACTCGCCTCTGCGCTGGGCAATCCTGAGTAGAGGTAGGGGTGCTTACCCGGTAAGCACCCAGCCAAGGAACACACGGCCCCCGTTCTCCCGCCCACCAGCGGGGGAGCGGGGCCGCTGTCGTCAGCGACCAGTTCACGCCGGAAGTGCGCAGGTTGCCGGGGATTTTCCGTCACCCGAACGGGCGGTTTCAGCCAGCCCGTCTTCCGTACTCCCGGGTCGGCGCCTTGGGTGGGGGAGTCGCCGGACTGCCAGGTACGGCGGCCACCGGGGCGGTGTCGGCCCTGCCCGGCGCGCATCAGCTCCCCCCTGGTGCGGTCGCAGCCCGAGTTCGCTGGCCCGCCCCGGTGCCCCCGGCCCGCGGCCCGGGCCGCCTCGAAAATGTCGGCACGCGGGCTACCTGCGTGGCGAGGCACCGCACTAGACTGCCGTCATCTGACGGGCATGCCCGCCAGGTCACCCACAAGCTCCCGAGCACGGGCCCGTGTTGGCAGACACCCCCGCGCACCGGGAGCTTCTGTATGCGTGTGGCACGCGGTGCCTACCGGACGGCCGGGGTGGCCGATACCTGGCTCTTGCACGCTTATAGCACGTACCAAAAATGAGCCCCACGCATACCTGAGATCCCAATTTGGTGTCACAGTGGCACCCCGGGCCTGGACTGGCAGCCAGGAATCGGGGAACGGGGCCCGGCCCGAGTGCCGGGTGTATGAGGACCCTTCCACCTGCCGGAGGAGCGGAGACGCCCCATGTCCGCAGAACCAGCGCGCGCAAACGGGAGCCCGACCACTCCCGAGAGTGCCGCAGTCATCCATCTGTCGACGTACGGAAAACGCCGGCCGGGCAGTCAGGCTGAGCCGCCCGTGTCTGATGACCCCAGCCCCCGGCAGACACTTGCCGAGCAGGTGGAGGCGCACTTCCTGAAGTGCGGGAGGACACTGACCGACGAGGACACAGCCCTTGCCTACGAGATCACGCTGCATATCGCCATGCTGATTCTGGACGGCGCCCGCGAGCAGGACTTGATGGGGGAGGAGTCCTACGAGGCAGTGCACGGCCTCTACGCGAACATGGTGGGAGCCCCGCAGCTGCTGTAGCCGCGGCAACGTCGGGCGGTTTGCGGCCGAGGCTGGACACCTCTACTCGCACTGAGTTGATCAACTGACACATTCTGTTCACGTCAGGCGCCACATATGCCACGATGGGGCGTCCGGATACACCCGGAAGAGCAACTTCCGGCCCCCGGCGCGCGCCCCGACATGTCTTGGTCCTCGCATGCGCCCCTGGGGCCGCCGAGGGGACGGGGACGCCATGGCAACCGAAGACATCGCTGAGGCCGTTGAGGACGACACGGCAGAACGCAGGCTTCGCCTCCTGCGGCAGGCGTATCTGGGGCAGGCCGGGTCCGGCAGCATCTCGCAGACCCGTTCCCGGCCCTCCAGGCCGTCTCATTCGAGCCCCCCGGTGAACCTGGGCCTGGTCGACCACGTGCGTCGCTGCGTCACGGAGGTCGAGGCGTACACCCGTGCTGCGGTACCGGATGCCGGCCCTGTCCCGTCTGAGGCCGAGTCGGTCTACTCCTGGTCGCGTGAAGTCACTTCGCACCTGGCGCCGCAACGGCAGCAGGCCCGGGAAGCGGTCATCTACCGGCAGGGCCTTGAGCACGCGGTCGCCATGGGGCAGCACGAAGTGGTGCGCCCGCATCCCTGCCCGGCCTGCGGCTGCTGGGGCCTGTACTGGAACACTCGCCGCCAGAAGGCCGTCTGCGTCAACCGCCGCTGCGTCGACGAGCATGGCCGCGGCCGGGCGTGGCCGCTGGAGCGTCTGGCCAGCGAATACATGACGCGGCAAAAAATGTTGAAGGATCAGGCAACCTGACGGGCCCGATGGGTGTCTACTCATCACCACCCGAACGACTCAGGCGGGTCTTTCCAGCCCGTCCCCATGCAAATCGGCCGCCGGAGCTGCGAACGATGGCCGTCCGATTCCTGGGAGTCCATCGTGTCCATCGAGCCTCTCGCCCCGGCCGTCCCCTCCGACCTGACCTCCCTGAAGGACTGCGCGGAGCTGCTGAAGCCCACTGGTCACCCTGTCCACCTCACGACGCTGCGCCGGTGGCTGCGCCGGCACGGGGTGAAGACCGTGAAGTTCAACGGCCAGGTGTACGTGTCTTTCTCCGACGTCCTGGAGGTTCACCGGGACGAGGTCCGCAGGCAGCAAGAGCCCCTGTGAGTGAACGCTGTACGCCGAAGCCCCGCCCGGATCGGCCCGGGCGGGGCTTCTTTCATCCCGCAATTCATCTTGCATATGTGTGATGAATTTCGTAGGCTGGTTCTGCCAGCAACAACCACCCCGTACCGGGGGGTTGGGGCACACATCTGCGAGGTCACCCATGTCCACCGCCCTGGTTCCGCGCGCCCTCCTCCCCACCCAGATCCACCCGAGCGAGCTCACCGAGCCCGTACGTGACGCCTTCGACGCCCTCATGCAGCGCGCCGACATGGCCGCCGTGGGCTTCGCCCTCTCCCTGTACAAGGCCCTCCACCGCGAGGCCGCCGCCCTCGTCGGTATCCAGCTCCCCGCCTGCGGCGAACTCGCCGTCTGCACCTGCCAGGACTGCATCTGCGGCCGGATCTTCGACGCCTGCGACGCCCGCTTCTACATGGACGGCACCGTCGAATTCGTCCAGTGCCCGGGCTGCTCCGACGACCACCGCATCTACGGCGACGACTGACACACCCCCTCAAACCCCGGCCCGGCCCCCCGGTCGAGCACCCCCACCCCACACAGGGACGCCTCCCTCGGGGCTGGGCCGGACCCAACACCCCACCCGCACCGCCCCGGAGACCGCCATGTCCCAGACCGGCACCGACCTGCGCACCGCCAAGACCCTCGCCAACTTCTTCGGCGTCCTCGACCACGGCCAGCACTACGCCCACCCCGACGGCCGCCTCCACCCCGCCGCCGTCATCTACCGCGCCACCACCGGCACCACCCCCACCGAGTTCTACGACAACCCCGACACCGCCCGCGCCCTCATCCAGTCCAACGCCACCGTCATGACCGCACTGCGCTGGGTCTCCGCCGTGCTGCCCACCCAGCCGCCCGGCGACGACATCACCGGCGACGACCACCTCGAACACCTCGACACCTGGTGGTCGGAGAACGACTTCTTCCTCCACCGCCGCCCCAACACGTGCGAGTTCATCGGGATCCTCGACCGCGCCGCCCAGGCCGCCGACACCCTCACCGACCTCCCCGCCCCCCGTACCGCCGCCTGACCCGCACGCCAAGGAGAGGCATATGGAACGCGCGACGACCACGGCACCCGAGGAAACCGCCGACCGGGCCTGGGATCACGGATACGCCGACGGCTCCAAGGCCGCAACCGACGGCGTCACCGAAGACGTTGCCCGGGACCGAGCCGAGAGCGCGGAGCACTTCCGACCGCTGTACGCCGCCGGGTTCTGGGAGGGCTACCTCTCTACCGTCGCCTCCCAGGCCGCCCTCCACGAGAACACAAGGGACACCGCATGAAGGACACCCCCGCCGCCCCCACCGTCCTGCGCTGGACCGGGCTGGTCACCACTCCCCACGACCGGACCCAGGACACCGTCGTCCAGTGCGCAGATGCAGCGGGCCGGACCTTCGAACTGCGCCTGACCGAGGACCTCAGCGAAGCCCTCGGCGGCATGCTCATCGACCCCCCGGGCCCCGACGACCTCGTATGACCCGGCAGTACGCACCCCGCCACACGACAACCAGCCGGACGGAGAACCCCTCATGCGCACCCGAACCCGCCGCCACCGCACCACCCACAAGCCCACCCCCGCACCGATACCCGCACCCGCAGCGAAGGGCCTGGACATCCGCGCCCGGGCGCCGTTCATCACCGACACCCAGATCCGCGCCGCCTACGCCGCCGCCATGGCCGGCGTCTCCTACACGCGCATAACCGGCTGGCTCCGCCAGAGCGACGGCAGCGTCCGCTACGCCATGCCGACCGGTGGCGCCCTCACCTACGACCCCGCCGCCAAGCAGCCGCTGACCGCGTGGACACCGTGCGCTGCAGCCGTCCGCCACCCCCACCCCCTCACCATCCCCGGCGACCTCCTGGACGCCCAGCACGAAGCCCTCACCTGCACCGAACACGGCACCCCCACCGTGATCACCCTCCACGAAGCCCTGATCTCCGACCCCGCCGCCGACGACACCGTCCAGATGGACCTCACCGCCCTGCGCCGCGACCACGACGACCAGCCGAAGGGACACCCCCAGCCGTGAGCGACAACACCCCGCCCGCCTGGGTCCTGGCCGCCGCCAAGCGCGCCCGGGACGAAGCGCCCAACGCCCCCGAGGCCACCGTCCGTGCGGTCGAGTACGCGGTGAACTGCGTCCCCGAGGACTACATCGACTCCAACGTCTTCCAGGTGCGCGTCCAGTACCGCGGCGGCGACCGGTACGCCGTCATTTCCGGAGGCGAGATGTGCCTCGGCGCCGACGGCACCTGGGACTACGGCCTCAACGAGTCCGGCCGCGGCGACGCCTGGCTGAACGCCCACCGCTTCGACCTCGACACCGCACTCCGCCTCGCCAAAGAGCAGGCCCCGCTGATCACCGTCAACGGCAACACCGTGACGGACGCAATCGCCATGCAGGCCAAGCGGGCGGCACGCGATGCCTGAGAACACACCCGGCTACGAAGCCGCCCACGCCGCAGCCAGCATGCGCGCCCACACCCGCCCCCTCACCCAGGAGACGCCCATGACACCGACACCCCTGCACGGCGTACGCGTCGACCCCGACGGCACCATCACCGACATCACCATCCCCGACGCCCTCCACATGCGCGAACACCTCATGACCCTCCTCGGCGGCTACATCGAGTACGGCCACTACGGGTCCCGCGAATCCGCCGTCACCGCCGTCGTCCACGAGACCAGCGCCATCGACGGACACCCCCGCAACGACCCCGCCACCCGCTACATCGCAGCCCTCCGCGACGCCATGCCCGGCTACTGGCTCCACGGCCCCGTCGTCTTCCTCGGCTACCAGGTCCGCGCCGACATCGTCACCGACCTGACCCCCGAGCAGCACGCCCAGCTCCACGCCCAGCTCCACGCCCTCGACCCGCACCAGCCAGCCACCAGCGCGAAGGGTGGTGCGTTCGATGGCCACTGACACCAGCCCGGAGGCGCTCACCCTTGCGTACCTGGCGGGAGTGATCGACAGCGACGGATTCATCAGCATCAACCGATCGACTCGTAAGGGCCGGCTCTACTTCGGCGCGGTGATCGGCATCTCGGGTACGCGCCCTCAACCGCACGAGTTGGCCGCGTCTCTATGGGGCGGACAGATCTACTGCTACCAGCCGAAGAATCCCCGCCACCGAGCCCAATACCAGTGGTCCCGGCAGGGTGAAGGCGCTGTTGCTGCCATCCTCGCTATACAGCCCTACCTGCGCATCAAGCAGGAACAGGCACGGATCGCCCTGGAAGCACAGGAGCACATCTCCGAAGGCCGCTGTGAAGATCCGTACCCGTGGTTCGGCCCGGACTACGACCCGAACGTCCTCCTGAACGAGCTGCGGGACGAGATGGTCTTCGTACTCAATCAGGGACGCCGAATCACCAGCCGCACCTGGGACCAGTTCCCGGCGGTGCCGTCATGACGAGCCGCAAGAACCAGCGGACCCACCGCACCAGCCAGCGTCCCGCACCCGGCTACCGACTCGTCATCACCATCCCCGGCGACACCCGGCGCCGCGAGTACGCCACCCACGACTTCCGCCGCGCCCGCTCCGTCGCCCTCCGCAGCGCCGACCGCGGAGCCTACGTCGCCCTCCAACGGCTCAAAGCCACCACCGGCCTCTACACCACGTTCCGCACCTACCAGCCCCCGCGAGCCACCCCATGAACATCCAGGCACCCCAGCCCGCCATCACCCGCCCCAACACCTGGCGGCTCGCCCTGCCGCCCGGAACGCTCCTGATCAACGCGAACGCCAACATGCACTGGAACGACCGCCGCAAGCTCGTCAAGGCGCTCCGCCAGACGGCCTGGGCCATGGCCCGGCAAGCCAAACTCCCCGCGCTCCAGCGCGCCCACGTCATCTACGTGTTCCACCCCGACGCCAAGAGGCCCAACACCCGCCGCGACTCGGGGAACTGGTCCCCGTCCGCCAAGGCCGCCATCGACGGCCTGGTCGACGCCGGGATCCTCCCCGACGACAACCACCACCGGCTCCTCGGACCCGACCCCCGCATCGGCCCGCCCGTCCCGCGCGGCCAGTTCGTCCTGTGGATCACCGACCTCGACCAGATGAGCGACCAGCACATCGCGCTCCTCAACCCGCCAGGGGCCCCGGCGTGAGCACGTGGATCCAGGCCACCGCGTTCCTGCTGTACCTCGCCGGGGTCGGCCTGTACGCCCACGTCTGGCCCGCCAAGGCCCGACGGAGGCCACAGCTACAACTCGCCGTCGACCAGCACCCGATTGCCGTCTGCCTCGTGCTGGCCATAGCGACCGTCGCGTGGCCCGCCTTGGTCCTCCTCCAGATCGTCAGCCACCTCGTACGGAGAGCCCGATGACCGTCATGACCGGCCGTTCCATAGCACCGGCCGTATCCCCCCGCGCGAGGCGCTCGCCGACGGCGGATCTGGCCGAGTGGAGGCCGCGGAGCCTGTGCCGCTGGGTCGAGGACCCGGATCTGTTCTTCGACCCGCGCCCCGAGAGGCAGCGGGCTGCCGCTGCGGTGTGCCGCGGCTGCCCGGTCCGGACGCAATGCCTGTCCGCTGAGGTCCCGCACGACGACGCGTCGTACGTGTCCGGGGTGTTCGGCGGTCTCACGGAGACACAGCGGCTCGCGCTGCGTGGCGAACGCCAGCTCGGGCACGTTCCCCACCTGGGTGTGGCGCAGCGGCTGGCTGGCCCGGGGTGGGGGACGTGGGTGATGGCCCGGGAACGGGCGGGGCTGACGCTGTCCGAGATGTGTGCCGCCGTTGCCGAGTACGGCCTGGTGGTCGATGAGGTGACGGTGCTGGTCGCGGTGTGGTGGCTGGGCGGGGAGCTTTGCCGCGTTCCTGCGCCGTGCGAGGGCGACAAGCGGCGGCTGCGGAGGCGGCTGGCCGAGGACTACGGCCTGCTGTTGCGGGAGCTGACGGCGGCGGGGCTTCGGCAGCAGGACGTTGCGGCGTATCTCGGGGTCCCGCTGGCCGAAGTGACGGCGGCCTTCAAGATCTTGTCGCGTGGGGATGTTGAGGCCCGGTGCGGTGAGCGGGTGGCGGCGTGATGCTGACTGATCAGGAGCGCGGGGACATGGCGGAGGAGCTGCTGCCCGTGGCGTGCCAGGTCGCGGTGTGGGTGTGGGGGGAGGGCGGCCCTGAGGATGTGCGGCGTGTGCTGGCCGGGCTGGAGCCGGTCCGGCGCCAGGCGCTGCTGGTGGTGCTGGCAGGTCTGGCGGATCCGGACGAGCCGCTGCGCCGTGTGCCGGGCTGGCCCGTCCGGGAGGCGGCGTGGCCGTCGGGCGGGGGGCCGGCGCCGGTCGCGGCCGAGCTGGTCGCCCTCGTGCATGGGGAAGGCGCCCCTCGTGACGTGGCCGCTCTTCTGGAGGGTGTGGGGGAGGAGCAGTACGAGGACCTGGCGGTGACGCTCGGGGGTCTGGTCCGTCCGGCCCGGCCGCTGCGGAAGGCTTTGGGGTGGCTCGACTTCGACGAGGGGGGCGAGCTGGTCGTGCCGTCGGCGTGGTCGACGGACACAACGGTCGCGGAGCTCGCGGAGACGGTTCCCGGTGTGGACGGCGAGTACGTGGACGACATCGCGGTGCGCCTGTACCTGCGGGGCAAGCCGGTGCTGCTGACGCGGGAGGAGCGCCTGGAGGCCGTACGGCTCGCGCTCCGCAACGGCTGGACGTACATCGACCTTGATGTTCTTCACCACCGGCCGCGGAACGACACGGCCACGTTCATCAGTCGGCTGCGCAGGCGGTACCGGGCCGATGGCCGGGAGTTCCCGGTGCTGGAGCACCGGGTGGACCTGGTGCAGAAGCTGACGGATGCGGATGCGCGGGTGATCCGGGAGCGGTATGCCGCGGGCGGTACGTCGGAGCTGGAGTTGTCGATGGCGTACGGCGTGGGCACGCAGACCATTTCGAAGGTGCTGCTGGGGAAGACGTTCACGTCTGCTGGTGGGCCGTTGAAGGCTCGTCGTGGGGGCCGTCCTGCGCAGGTGTCGCGTGTGGTGTGGGCGGGTGGTGACGGGCGGTTCGCTGAGGCTGCGTGAGTGGGTGTGGCTCCCCCCGTAATTCATCTTGCATATGTGTGATGAATTTCGGTACGATGGCAGAGCCAGAACGGCACAGCCACACAAGGCACTTGGGGGCAACCATGCAGATCACCACCGCGAAGGCAACCGGGGAGAGCATCCCGTTCGGAACCCTGGTGGAGACGTCGTCCGGACGCCGCGCCCGCACCGTCTCCGACACCCGCACCACCACCAGCCCCGACGGCACCCACACCCTCCGCACCAACCGCATCCAGTTCGCGGCCGACGACCCCCACGCCCCGGACACCCTGTGGACCTGGGACACCGACCAGCTCACCGTCATCGCCGAGACCCACAAGACGCTGCACCTGAACGACGCCAACGGCTACCAGGTCACCAAGGTGAGCGTCCCCCTGGAGCAGGTCGAGGCCACCACACGCCGCCTCCTCGCCGAGGACGCCGTCAAGGACGCCGCGATGTGGACCGAAATGGGCTTCCCCGCCGACCCCCGCGACTACCGCGTCATCTGACGCCTCCGACCGGTCTCCCCGAACCCCCCTTCCGGGGAGACCCCTCGGGGCCGCACCCTCCACTCCCCTCCCCGGGGGTGCGGCCCCACCAGGGCGGCGCGGGGGCAGGCGACCCGCACGGTGCCCCCACCGTGCAGCGACTCGCTTCCCCGCGCCGCCCACCCCCAAGACGGGGCCGTCCGCCCAGCACCACGGTGTCGCAGCCACGGCGGGCGGCCCCTCCCTCACTCCCGCGACCCACGACCGACGGCAGGAGACCCATGACCACCAAGCAGGCCGCCCCCGCACCCAAGAAGAAGGGCGCCACCCGGACCCAGCAGGTATGGAACAAGGGCGCCGTCGGGAAGCCCACCGCCCCGAGGGAGCGGCCCATCGGCCGCCAGTGCCCCAACGACCTGTGCGGGAAGCCCGCCGAGCCGGACAGCAAGCGCCCGAGCGGCATGCAGGCCGTTGTGGTCGACGGGCCCGGAGCCCCGGCCCGCTGGTACTGCCAGGGCCGCTGCGCCACCTACGGGCAGGCCCTCGCCGACATCCGCTCCATCCCCGACCACCTCCCCACCCAGCGAGGAGTCGCCTGATGCCCACCTCCGGACTGCCCACCGCCCGCCACCTGTTCCCGCCCGGCACCTCGGGGCCGACGTGCATCGCCTACAACCGGTCGTGCAAGGTCGCCCGGATCGTCGCCAAGGCCCTGGAGCTCGGCTACGACAACACCCTGACCGACGAGCAGATCGACGCGTGCGCCGACTCCGCCGACGTGCGCCGGCCCGGAGACGACGGCCAGACCTACGCGGCCGTCCGCAAGGGCCTCCTGGAGCCCCTCACCGACGACGACGCGGCGCAGTCCTTCGCGGAGGCCGCCATGGACGCCGCCGCTGGCATCCCGTTCCGCTACACCGACCACCAGGGCCGCACCGTGCTCCTCGTGCCCCTCCCCGTGGGGGAGTGAGCGCACCGCCCGCTCCTCGCCCGGCCCGCGCCCCTGCTTCCACCTCTGAAAGGCCCTCCCGTGACCGTGTACGCGCTGCACCACCCCGACGGCCGCTGGCTGTACTGCCTCCCCGACCCCAAGCAGGAGCAATCCTCCCCTCTCCGTGGAGCCACGCACCTCGCGACCCTCGCGGACGGGCAGCCCATGACACACCTGCGCCGCGACTGGTGGGCCACCGACCACCAGGCCGAGCAGATCACGGCCAGGTACCAGCCCGCCCCCAAGACAACCTGCTGGCGGCTGACGGACATGACCGCGGTCTCCACGCGCTTCCCCGCGACTCTCACGGTGGAGGAGTTCAACAACCGGGAGGGGTCCTACGGGGACCAGTACTACGAGCTGTATGAGCGGGTCTGCGAGGAGCAGCGCCCGATCGAGTACGTCTACGACGGCCCGTACATGGTCCTGGAGGGCCGCGAGCCGCCTGCCCCGGACGAGCCAATGTGGGTCGCGGAGCTCCCCTTCGTGCTCGCTGAGCGCCCTGAGTACCTGCACCTCTTCCCCGGCCACATCCCCGGCCTGCGCGCCCTGCTGATGGCCAGGTTCAAGACCCTGCCGCACGTTCAGCACGTCTTCGACAACTTCCAGAACGAGCCCGGCGTGTACGTCAGCCTCCGCGTGCCCTACGACCCGCCCCGCACCCGCTGGCAGGCCGCCACCGGCGCGCGCGGCCAGAAACTCAAGCGCGGTCACACCGTTCCCGTCCTCGCCTCCCGCTCGCTGAACCTGCCCATCCCCTACCGCGTCACCGGCCCCGACTACGAGACGGCACTGGCCGACTGGAAGCAGTCGATCGAGTTCTGGACCGGCATCGTCCGCGAGGCCTCCGTCAAGGCCTGCGGCGCCTGCGACGGCACCGGCTACGTCGCCGACGGATCCGAGACGTACGACCGCGCGAAGTAGACCAGCTCCACCGTCCCTCCGACCGCCTGGAGAGCCTGCATGTCCACAACCGCAGCCGACCCGATCATCGCCAAGCACCGTGCCGCACAGGCGTGGAAGCTCCACTGCTCCAGCCACCCCCGCATCCGCTCCACGCTCGGCACGTGGACGAACAGCACGGCCGCCGACGGCACGCCCATGCTGTCGTGCCGCGTCACCGGGCCCGACGCCCGTGACGCCCTCCAGTCCTGGATGAGGGACCACACGCTGGTCCTGGGCTCCGACGGCGACCAGCGGCCCACGTTCGACTACAGCGTCCCCGGCCGCGTCACCTGCGTGTGGCGGACCGGCGGCGTCTGGATCGAGATGTGGCACCCCGACACCCCGAAGCCCACCCCCGCGATCGTCGCCGCCCTCGTGGCCTCCCGCACCAGCCCAGGCATCCTCCGCCGCTTCAGCCCGTCCGGCCGCCTCCCGATCACCCGAACCCGCAAGGAGCGCACCAAGTGACCATCCGCAACGTCTACCTCGACTGCGAGTTCCTCCCCTCCGACATGGCCACCACGGGCCTAATCTCGATCGGCCTCACCGACGACCAGGGCGTCGACTTCTACGCCGTGAACCGCGACATGGACATGCTGGCCGTGGAGTCCGTGCCGTGGATGGTGGACAACGTCCTGCCCTACCTGCCCGTGGAGCAGAGCCGGCCCGGCGAGTTCGAGCTGCTCCACTATCACGAGGACGTTCACCCGATCGACCGGATCCGTGACCGCGTCGCTGCCTACTTCGCGGACACCGACGCGGCCGTGACCCACCTGTACGCCTACTACGGCGGGCAGGACATCTGCCGCCTGCACTCCCTGTGGGAGAACAACTGGGGCGATATGCCCGAGGCGATCCCGCGCTGGTTCTTCGACCTGAAGGCCTTCGCCGTGCAGCTCGGCAGCCCCGAGCTGCCCGCGCAGGACGACGGGGAGCACCACGCCCTCGCCGACGCCCGCCACAACCGGCGCGTCCACCAGTTCCTCCGCCAGCGGCTCACGGCCCTTCGCGAGCTCAACGGGGGCCTGCCGCCCGTGATGACGGCCGCGCAGACCCGAGAGGCCGACCGGTGAGCCCGGCGGTGGCCCTTCCGTTGATTCCGCCCGGCCAGTACGACCTGCGGGTCGACAGGGTCCGCGACCCGGACACCGGGCAGTGCGGGACGGCGGTGTTCGACCGGCACCGCGTCTACCGGTACCTGCTCACCCGCGTGTGGACGCCGGACGCGCCGCTCGCGGTGTACGTGATGCTGAACCCATCCACCGCGAGCGCCCTCGAAGACGACCCCACGATCCGCCGGTGCATCGGATTCGCCCGACGTGAGGGCACCGGTGGGCTCGTGGTGGTGAACCTGTTCGCGTTGCGCGCCACGAACCCGCAGGCGCTGCGGGACCACAAGGAGCCTGTGGGCCGCTGCAACGACGCGTTCATACGCCAGGCCGTCCGTACGGCGGGCGGTCCGGTCATCGCCGCGTGGGGCGCCGGCGGGGTCCTCCACGACCGCAGCGAGCACGTCATGCGGATGCTCCGCAAGGGCCCGCGCCCGCTCCAGTGCCTCGGGGTGACCGCGACCGGCCAGCCCCGGCACCCGCTGTACCTGGCGGGCAACACCGCACTCCGCTCGTACGACGGGCCGGGAGCATGACCGCCACCGTTCAGGGCCCGCCACCGACCGGTGGCGGGCCTAGCACGTGCTCAGCGAGGTCCTGATGCGTGCCACCCGATACGGGCTGCCCTTGGTTGCGCGTGAGCTCCAGGTGCTGGACGCGATTGCGCACGGCGCGAGCTATGCACAGGCGGCAGCCGACCTCTTCCTGGCTCGCGCGTCGGTGAAGAACTACGCGTACAGCGCCATCAAGAAGCTGGGCGCGGCCAACGCCACGGACGCCGTACGCATCGCCTACGAGCGGAACCTGCTGATGCCTCCGTCGATGGTCGATCTACCGGAGCCGCTCCTGGCGGTACTGGAGCTGGTGGCGGACGGCCGTACCAACGCGGAGATCGCTGCCCTGCTCTCGCGGTCCGAGCACACGGTGGCCGACCAGATCAAGGAAACCCGGCGCAGGCTCCACGCCCGGGACCGGGCGCACGCCGCAGCCATCGCGGTTCACATCCGCCTGGTCCGCGTCAACCTCCCGCCTGCCCTCCACCACCAACCCGCCAATGCGGGCCGTGAATACGACTGAGCGTAGCCGGATGGGTCCCATTGCCATCACGGGAAACGGACATCTTGGACACCGCCATCGGCCGAATAGACCACGACGCCGACTGACAACTACCCACTGTCACATCCTGGTTGGGAGCCCCATGACTGCCTCTAGGCGTCCTCGCCGCATCTGCCGCCGCTGTAACCGCAGCATCGCCACCACCAGCGCCTTCGTCCTGTGGCCGCACGGGCGGCCTCGATGCCCCGGTTCCCGCACCAGCCAGCACCGGGCCCGGCACCACTGGCCGACGTGGTTTCGCGGCCGTCGCGTGAAGACCCTCTCCGACCTGGAGACCTGGAACCCCACCCCTGAAGGAGAAGCATGACCGAGCAGACCGCCATCACGATCAGCGACAAGGGCCGCCGCACGGCCCCGCCCTCGCCGCCGATGACCACCGCCCAGTTGCTGGAGGCGCTGCACGGGCACTTCATCAAGCCCCAGGACCGCCTCGACCCGGCGGGGGCCGGCGCGGTGTTCCTCACTGAGGTGACTGCCCCGGACGGCTCCGGGCGGCGTGCGGACGCCGTGCACATCGGGCTGTGGCAGTCCCGTGGGGCTGGGCGTATCGACGTCTGCGAGCTGAAGACGTCCCGCGCGGACTTTCGGCGGGAGCTGGAGCAGCCCGCGAAGGCCGAGGCGTGGTGGCCGTACTCCACGACGTTCAGCATTGTGTCCCCGGGTGTCGACATCACCCCGCCCGAGGACCTCCCGCCCGGCTGGGGCCTCCTCGTCCCCAACCCGCGGGCAGGCGCGCGCCGCTTCCGGCAGGTCGTCGTCCCCGAGGAACGCGCCCCGAAGCTGACCGTGGGGCTGCTCGGCACCCTGCTGAAGTGCACCGAGACGGTCCGTACGAACGCGCTGGCGGCGTTGCGGCGACAGATGCGGGCCGAGCACGCCAAGGAGGTGGAGGAGCTGCGCAGCAGGCGCGCGGTGGCCGAGGCCCCGAATCTGGAGAAGCGCCTCAAGCGGCTGGACGCGCTGGAGGAGGCCATGGGCCTGGAGCTCGACCGGTTCTCCTGGGACGGCCACATCGCCCCTGAGGAGGCCGCTGACGCCCTCAAGGAGTTCATGCGGGGCTACCAGGCCCGCCGGCACGCGCGGGACGACGCCCTGCTGCACGCGCAGCGCCTCGAGGTGGTGGGCGCGCAGATCCGTGCGGAGGCCGCCAAGCTCCGCGCCGCCCACCAGTCCACGCCTGAGAAGGGAACGCCGTGACCACACCGACCGGTGAGACGAGGGCCGCACGGTACGCCGCGGTGTACGCCCTCCTGACGGCCGCGCACGAGGTCGGCGACTACTGGGTCCAGCGGGACGCCGAAGCTGTCGCCAAGGGACGTCCCGGGTGGGAGGGCAGGGCCGCGTGCGCACGGCATGTCGCCTCCTACACCGCCACCCAGGGCCTCGCCCTCGCGGCCGGAAACCGCGTCCTTGGCCTGCGTCTGGGGTGGAGGCGCACGGCTGTCGCGTTGGCGGTGTCCGCAGCCACGCACTACGCCATCGACCGCTCAGGCGGACGCTGGCGGGAGGACGGCCCGTCGACCCGCCTGGTGCGCTTCGCCCGCGAGACCGGGCACTCCGGGTGGCTGGAGCGGGACCCGGGCGCCGGCCCTCTCATGGACCAGGCGTGGCACCGTGGATGGATCGCCGTCGCCGCCCTGGTCGCCGCGGGAGGAAGCCGGTGAGTGCCGCCGGATCATCCGGGTACGGCCGTGCCGCCCGGCTCCGCGCGCGCCGACCGTGGTGGCAGCGCCTCCTGGCGCTGATCGGCATCCAGACGGTGTCCGCGCGGCAGGCGGAGGCGTTGGCGACGCGGGCGGAGATAGGCGCGGCGGCCGAGCAGGCCACCGCCGTGTTACTGGCGCCGCTCACGGGGCGCGGCTGGTGGATCGGGCACGACCGGGCGTTGCCCCGCTCCCGCGCGAACCTCGACCACATTCTCGTATCGCCTTGCGGGACGGCCGTGGTGGTCCTGGACACGAAGCGCTGGCACCGCGGGTGGCCGACGCGCCTGGTCAACGGGCGGGTGCACTGCGGGAACCGGGACCGCCAGGACGACGTCGACAAGGTCGCCGCCTACACCGCCCGCGTCGGCCGGGCACTCGGCCTTCCGGGAGTGGCGGTGTGGCCGCTGCTGGTGGTGCACGGCTCCCCCCTCGCCGGGGGCTCCCTCGAGGCCCGCGCGAAGGGCTGGCCCGGCCCCGTCTACCTGGTGTCTGCCGAACGCCTGGTGGCCACGCTGGCCTCCGCCCCCAAGACGCTCGCCGACCCGGCACGCGCCGCCGCTCTCGCCGCGATCGTGAACGACCTGTTCCCGCCGTACATCGAGGGGAGTCGGCCGTGAAGGGCCAGATGGAACTGCCCGGGATGCCCCCGGCCCCCGAGGTAGAGCAGGAGCCGGAGCTGGAGGCGCGGACGTACTGGGAGCACCGGGGCCCGGGGGTGTGGGAGGAGGTGACCGTCCGGGTCCGCTACGTCCGCCAGGTGTTCCAGAGGCCCGACCCGTTCCTCTTGGACGTCCACACGGCCCGCCACGCCCCCAGGAACGTCCTGGTCGAGCGGAAGGACGGCACCCGCGACGTCCGGCCCGTACGGCTCCTGCGGGTACGACGCCCCTCGTAGAGGCTTCCCGACGTGACTGTGCCCCGGCCGCATTGCGCAGCCGGGGCACAGTCACGTCAGGGGCAGATGCTCAACTCGCCGCGAGGTGGGCGGGTCAGGCGGCGATCAGGTCGGCGCTGGGGATGGCCTGCATCAGCGGCAGGTCCCGGCCGCCGCTCTCCTCGTCCCAGTCGGTGGAGACCGTGACCGGCCCGACTCCGGGGACCTGGATGGTCAGGGTGATCTCGGTGGCCTGCCAGGCCGACCCGTCGGAGGCGGAGCGCTCGACGGTGCGGGTGGTGACGGTCCCGCCAACGCGCTCGTACACGGTGTTCAGCTCGTACTGGGACCAGACGGTGCGGTGGGTGTCGGTCTCGCCGAGGTGGGTCTGCGGTGCCGTGGGGGTGGTGAAGCCGAGGGCCGTCCCGATCGCGGCGAGGCGCTCGGCCTTGGCGCGGGCGCGGTTGGCCTGCTCGATGTTGTGCAGGTCGCGGGCGCAGCCGGAGCAGGTGGCCGTGAAGGGGCTGGCTTCGGGGTGGCGCGTGCAGGTCTGCATCGTTACTCCTCCGTGTTGCGCTTCTCGGTGCGGACCAGTCTCCCTCATTCGTATTGCATAAGCAATATGAATGAGTCGATGTCTCGATTCCCGCCGCGCCGCGGAGACCGCGACATCGGGCCTGCGGGGGTCCCTGGCCTAAGCGCGCCGACGAACGCGCCAACGTCGCGCCTTCCGCTTGGCGGTCGATGCTCCATGCCAGGTCAGACGGTCGCGAGGACGCGTAGACTCGAACGCGTGATCGAAACATCTGCGGCTCTGCACGAGCTCATCCTCCAGCTCGGACAGCTGCAGTTCCTGGAGCGCTACCAGGAGCGGGAGCTCGCGAAGACGAGGGCCTGGATCACGAAGAAACAGGCCGAGATCGAAGAGCAGAAGGCGCGGGACGCCCGGGCTGCTCAGCCGCCGCCGGACTGGCTGATCCAGCACGGCATCGGCGCCGGCCCGCTCACCGTCCACACGAACCTGAGCGAGGACTCCGAC
Organism: Streptomyces sp. NPDC005878; assembly: GCF_040629815.1. Taxonomy (NCBI): domain Bacteria; kingdom Bacillati; phylum Actinomycetota; class Actinomycetes; order Kitasatosporales; family Streptomycetaceae; genus Streptomyces; species Streptomyces sp. NPDC005878. Next base: position 38,696 of record NZ_JBEXWK010000043.1, on the reverse strand, counting down.
CGGTGCTGGGCACGGGCGGGGGCTGAGCGGTGCCGGCCATCGAGCCGGGAGCAGGCCTTTCAGGCCCTGAATGACGGGGCACGGGCCTGCGAGATCTGCCGACCGGACACCATCCTCGGAGTCCTCGATGCATGACCGCGCCAGGGCGGGAGCTCATGCGTGTGGCCTGCGGAAACGCGATCGGCTGACGGTGAGCTGACGGGGGAGGTGTTGCGCCCCATCACTGCTGCCAGGCCGCAACCCTCTTCGCCAGAGCGCGGCGGTACTCCTCTAGGCGCTCACGGTTGAACCCGGTGCCCTCACAGGCCGGACAGGGCTCGCCGTACTTTCGTCCGTCGCCCCGGCACGGCTCGCAGTACACATCCATCACGCCTTCGGGAGCGTCTCCCGCTCCTTGGCAGGACTGGCAGGTCTTGCAGTCGATGTGGCCCTGGCCATCGCAGTCCAGGCAGTCGAGGGGCCCTTTCGGTTGTTCCATGACCCCAGGGTGCCGTCGCGGGGCAGGAGTGCGGCGGTGCCTCGCCGGGCTAGAAGGCGGGGGGCTCAGTGGCGTGGTACGGCCCGGCATTCCGGGCAGCGGCACTTCCCGTACCGCCAGGCCGCCGCGGTTCCGTGAGCCAGTTGGCGTCGTTTACGGCAGCGGGCGCAGCGGGAGTGGTTGTCGCTCTTCATGGGGGTACCGCAGTTGTGGCAGCGGGTGTGCTGCTTCAGTGTGGGCATGGGGCACCGTCCTGTCGTCGCAATACGGTCACCCCCGCCCGCGCGGGGAGCAGCCTGGTGGTCCGGGCTGGGGTGTGCACTGGGCGCCCCGCGTCTGCGGGGACGAGGCAGCAAGGCCGATGGAGGCCTGGTGCATGGGTGGTTCACCCCCGTGGGTACGGGGAGGCTCGCCTGTGGCGATGGTAGGGGTTCGGGGCGGGTGCCTTCCAGAGGACCGCTGAGGTTGCCCGCCCCCGTGCTGGGAGTTGAGGCTTACGCCCCGTTGAGGAGAGTGTCGATCTCCGTGATCCGGGCGGTCAGGCGCTCTCGCTCGGCTTTCAGGGCTTCCCGGTCGGGCTTGTCCTCGCCGACGATCTTCAGGTTGTGATCGATGGCGACGGAGCGGGGCATGTCCCGGACTTCGACGATCGTCACTTCGTCGTCCACGGGCCCGAGATGGATGTACCTGTGGCTGCCCGCGGACTGCTTGAAGCCTCCGCTGATGAGGACGACACCTTCCCCGAGGCGGGGTTCCTCGTCGCGGCCGAACCGGGTCGCGATCGTACGGCCGTACTGCCAGAGCGTTGCCGGCTGGCCCACGCTGGCCTGTACGTCAAGAACGGGGATCTGCACGGAGACCGTGCCGGCCGGGTCCGGGGTGCCGTCGGTGCCGTAGGTGTCGCGGGCGAGCTGGCGCACCCGCTCCTCGTCACGGGCGTCGAAGACCCACGCCTTCTCGGCTGCATTCCACTTCCCGCCCAGGGCGCGGGCCTCGGAAGGCCATCCGGGGTGGTAGGGGGAGCGGACGGTGGTCTTGCCGTTCTCGGTGGTGACGGATACGGCCTCCATCAGAACCACTCCTTCAGGTCGTCCGCGTGGGTGTGCTTCGGGTAGGTTCCGCCGTCCTCGTTGGGGACTTCTCCCTCGCAGCAGCCGCCGTCCGACAGCCAGGCGTCCGCCGTCGGGCGCGACACCCCGGCGTACGACGCAAGGTCGGTCTTGAAGCCGCGGCGGGGCCGCTCGCCCTGCTCGCGGGCGGCGTTGCGCATCAGCCGTCCGAGGCTGACCTTCGTCGTGGCGATCTCGGCCTCCAGCTCGGCCAGGCGGACGCCCTGCACCATGACCCGCTGCTCGGAGGTGAGCTTCGGGGGCCGGTGGTCGTCGATGAACGCGGCGAGCTCCCGGGCGGTGACGTCCCAGTCCCGCACGATCGGGTCGAAGCAGACGTCGGACGGGTTCCTCTTGATGTGGCCGATGTAGGCGTCGCCCAGGTAGTGCCTGCGCAGTTGGTCGCGGTGCAGTTCCTCGGTGCTCTTGCCGAACATGCGGGCCTGGTGCTCGGCCTGCTCGCCGGTGGGAACCGGGTACTTGGCCAGGAGGGCCGGCCAGATCTCCTCCTCAGACCGCAGCGGGGGCCAGCCGAGTTCCCCGGCTTCGGCGATGACGTGCCAGGTGGACCGGGCCGGGTAGTCCTCGCGGAGTTCGGCGGGGGCCAGGACGCGGCAGGCCCACGACATCGTGAGGTTCTGGGTGATCAGGAGGGTCGCGCCCCAGGTGGGCGCGGTAGAGGTGTGGCCGAGGCGCTGGTAGGCGCGGCGCAGTTCGGCTTGGGTCACATAGTTCGCACTGTAGGCGATCTCCGTCATGTAAAGCACCTTACAGAACCGTAAGGTGCTTTACAAGTCCCTGGGTGGGGCGAACCGAAAAGGGCCTGCTCCTCTCCGGGAACAGGCCCTGCCGAGCCGCCACTTTGCGGTGCTCACGGCCCCGTTCAGCGTCCGTAGTTCGCGGCGAGCTGGCGCAGCCCGTTGAGGTCGGCGTCGGTGTACTTGCCGCCGCCGGAGGCGGTGGTGTAGCCGCCGTTGGGGGAGCACATGACGGGCCGGATGCCGCCGTCCGTGACGCACTCGTACGGCTCGGCGGTGCCGTCGCCGTCCAGGTCGGTGTTGGGGTGGTCCAGGCCGACCAGGTGCCCGAGCTCGTGGGTTACGGCGTTGCGGCGCATCGCTTCGTTCACGGTGGCGTTGGTGGAGAACCAGGCGGGGACGGTCCAGTACTCGGTGTCGATGAGGACGTGGCCGCCCCAGGCGGAGCCGTCGGCCGTGTTGTAGCAGGGCAGCGCCTGGGAGTAGCCCGGGCTCCCGAGGGGCCGGTAGGTGTAGTGCACGACGATGCGGTGCCGCGGGGGGCAGTTCGTGGTGGGGGTGGTGTCGATCGTGGTGGTGACGGTGACGGGGACGCCGGTGACGGCCTGGACCTGCGCGGCCGGCCCCGTGAGGTAGGGGGTGAGCTTGGTTCGGGCCGTGGTGTCGGCGAAGACGATCGTGTACTCGTCGGGGGCGAGGCTGTGGATGCCCGCAGAGGTTTCGATCTGCCAGCCGGGGCCGTTGTAGAGGGCGGGGGCCTGGAACCAGGCGGACAGGAACAGGACGGCGGAGGAGACGCCCGTCGCGAGGGCGGCGAGGCGTATGCGGCGGCGTGCGCGCTGTTTGGGCATACACCCCATGCTGGGCACATTTCAGCCGAGCATTGCCCCCGCTCAACTCACCCGGCCTGGGCCGGGCATTGCCCCGGGGGTTTCCTGCGGAGGGCCTGGCGGTGACGGGGTGCTGGGGGCACACGGTCACCGCCAGGCGGTCCACTGGGGGGTGGCGCGGGGAGGGGTCAGCCCCAGACGGAGTCGTCGGGGACGGCGGCCGGCGGGTCCACCGGGGCCGGGGCCGGGTCGGCGGGGGCGGTGATGCCCCACACGGAGTCGGCCTGGGTGTGCGTGTGCTGAGTCGCGGTCAGGGCGGGGAGTGCCAGGGCGAGGACGGCCAGGGCGGCGGGCACGGTGCGGCGTACGGTGAGCGTCACAGGACCGCTCCTTTCACGGGTTTTGCGGGGCCTCCCGGCGAGGCCACCGGCTTCTGCTGCGAATCCTCACCCGTGGTCCGCTGGCAGGCCAGAGTCACGGGAGGGGAAGAAGCTGGCGGGGGTGCCGGGAGGCGCCCCACTGGTCACCCTGGACCACTTGACGTGCAGTACTCAACTACCTGAGCATCGCTGAGAGTCGCATTGCGTGTACTCGCAGGTCATGACGGGGGGATTTTCGAGGATGGGTGTGAGCAAACCCGGCCAGGGCCGTCTGTCGCAGGAGGCGCTGGACCTGTACGTGCGGATCTCCCAGCAGGAACCTGTAGGGCCCGGGGAGGGCCCTGCGTTGACCGAGCTGATCGACTGGCGTCTCGTCGCGGTCGATCCACAGAAACCGAACGTGCCCGTGGTGCTGGACCCGAACGAGGCATTGAGGCGGCGCAGGGAAGCCGGGCTGCGGCGCCTGGCGGCCGAGGCCGACGCCTTGGCCGCAGCCGCCGAGGCCACCGACGAGCTCGCCATCCATTTCAACCGGTCCAAGTGGTGGTCGGGGCCCGGCTCGGAGTTTCTGGCCGAGCCGGAGCTGGTCAACGCGCGCATCGCCAACGCCCTGAACGGCGCGGCCAGCGAACTCCTGACGGCGCAGCCCGGCGGGCCGCGCACCGCTGAGCAGGTAGCGATTGCCACCGAACGCGACGGTGCGGCCCTGGAGCGCGGGGTGAAGATCCGCTGCCTCTACCGGGACACCGTCCGCGACGACGAGGTGACCGGCGGGTTCGTCGCAGGGATGAGCAGCAGGGGCGCCCAGTTCCGTACCCGCATCGGCCCGTTCCAGCGGTGCGTCATCATCGACCGGCGCGAGGCGTTCATCGACGACTATCTGATCCCGGGCGCGCCTCCGCACGCGGCCCGGCACGTCAAAGACCGCGGGGTGATCGCGTTCATCTGTGAGGCGTTCGAGCACACGTGGCGGGTGTCCGACGTATGGGAAGGCACCCCGCGCCGGCCAGGTGACGTCTCGGGCGCGCGGACCACGGCGTTGCAGCGGGAGATCCTCCTCGACACCGAGAACGGCGTCCCGCAGAAGATCACCGCGCGGCGTCTGGGGATCAGCCTCCGCAGACTCACCACCGAGGTCAAGCACCTGCGGGAGGACGTGTTTCAGGTGCCGACGCTCGCGGCGATGACGGCCCGCTGGGTGCGCTCCGCGGACCGGCTCCTCATCCAGGACCGAGACCGCTACGACGGCGCGGCCTGAACACACCAGCGGGCCCGTACGGCATCCTCTGCCGTACGGGCCCGCTCTGTGCTCCGGGGCGCCGCGTCCTGGATCACTGTGGCCAGGCCGAGGGCTGCTCCACCACCTCTCAGGTCTCCTGTTCGTCGTCGATGCCGAGGCCGCCGATGACCAGGCGCAGGCGGGCGCGGGGCGGGACGGGGTCCTTGCCTGGGACGGGCCAGTCGTCGGCGCGCAGTCCGTACACGGGCGGCTCCCACAGGCGGGGCGCGTACTTGCGGTAGCGGACCTCCCAGTCGGCGTCGAAGTAGGAGGGCAGGAGGCCGCCGACGTTCGGGATGGGTTCGGGGGCGCGTTCGTTCTGCTCACGGACCTGCTCTTGGACGCGCAGCAGGTGGTCGTGGTGGCGGGGGCAGAAGTAGCGGTACTGGTGCCAGCCGGTGTCGAGTGCCTTCTCCACGACCCGCTCGTTTCCGAGGTCGCCGCAGATGTTCTCCACGTTGCGGAAGTCCTCTGCCTCCCGCTTCTGCTGGGCGATGCGCTGCTCGCCGGTGTACTGGCGGCGGGGGTCGTGCCGTTCGCGGTACGGGCGGAGTCGGGGCGCCTGGCAGCGGCGCGCCCGCTCGGTGTGCCCGCCGATCTGGCGGTCCGGCGGAACGTACTGAGGGATGTCCCGGCCGACCAGGTCCTCGATGCGCGACCGGTAGCTCCGTGAGGGCCCGAGGGCTTTCCGCACGAGCGCCCACTGGGCTTTCCCGTCGCCTGCCGGGGCAGTGGCGACGGCGTACGCGACCGCAAGGAGGAGTTCGCGGGCCGGGCCGTCCGCCCGGTCATCGTTGTAGATCCGGGTGGCGTACTTGTAGAACTCCCCGCCCCGGCCGCCTCCGCCCTTGCGTTTCCGCTTCGGGCCGGGCGGCACCTGGTGGACCTGGGCCAGATGCAGCGCCGCTCCCACTACAGGCTCCCTTCGGTCGGGTCGTCGCCGCATCCGCATCGGACGCCGCGCAGCTGTTCGGGCGCGGGCGCCGGGACCAGGCGCAGGTTCGGGCAGTCCTCGGGGAAGCGCGGGTGCCGCTCGATGACGGCGATTGCCGGGTACAGGTCGGGGAACGCGAAGCACGCGTCGATCACTTGGGCCAGGATGGCGTCCTCCTTCGGTACGGTCTCGCCTGCCGGGTGCAGGGTGCCGCGGACGTAGCCCATGACCGCCACCTCCTTCATCAGGGCCCGCTCGCGGGGGTTGAGGGAGTCGAGGAATGCCTGCACCCGTACGACGCGAGCGGCTTCGCGCTTCGCCAGGTAGCAGAGCAGGGGGTCCGCCGCGGGCTCGGGGACGAGGGCGTCAGCCACGGGGCGCCTCCGGGGCCGCGGACTTGACGATGATCTGGGCGAGGGCCACGGCGTCCCAGAGGGCGGCGCCCTCGTCGCTGATCACGGCGGCGTGGGTGAGGAGGAGGCGGGCGAGGTAGATGCCGGCCTGGGGCGGCAGGAGAGAGACGTAAGGGACGGTTATGCCTCCCATGCCGTTGTCGTAGCCGTCGCCCCAGGCGGTGGCCGGGTCGTAGCCCTTCCAGTAGCCATCGGTGTCCAGGGCGTGCTGGGCTGCCTGCGCCCGGTCTTGCAGGAGCATCGCCGCGGTTTCGAGGAGCGTGGCAGCCTGCTCCGGTGACGGAAAGGGATCGTCCGCGCGGGCGGGCGTGGGTTCCTGCCGCGCCGTTTTACGGTCGGCTGCCTGCCGGTTCAGCGTTTCGGCACGGGCGCGCATGTCCTCCACGGCCCTCGCTTCCGACGTCTCGGCTCGCCAGGCGTCCATGCGCTTCATCGTGTCGTCGGCGTTCTCGTACCAGATGGCCCGCTGGCCGGGGCTCCGGGTGGACCACGGGTGTTGCTGCGCGAACGGCTCCAGAGCGTCGTACAGGGCCATGGCGCACTGCTCGCGGCGCTCGGCCTCGGCCTGCTCCCGAGCCACCCCGACCAGTGCCGTGAGCGCTTCCCTGGCCCCCTCGCTCATCTCGCCGGTGCCCTGGACCCGGATCGTCTCGCCGCCGATGTCGACCAGCCGGCAGGTGGCCTCGGGAGCCTGGTCCTGCTGGCGTGCCGGATCGACCTCCGGGTGGGTGTACCGGACGGTCTTGTGAAGGCTGCGGGCGTACTCGATTTCACTGGTGGTGGACTCACCGATGTAGTCCCCGACGACCAGCACCTCATCGGCGAGCCGGATCTTCGCCCGGTGCAGCTTGTCCAGGTCGACCTTGACGGCTGCCGCGTCCATGTAGCCGTCGCCGGGGCGTTTCATGTCGACGTCGGGGCGGACGACGATCCGCCCGGCGAGCGTCTCCGCCCAGGCCACGTCGGCGAATTCCTGCCAGAAGCGGGTGGAGCCGCACAGGCAGACGACGGTCGGACGGGTCAGGCGTTCCACGTCGGCGGGGTTGTCTGCGTACATCATCGGGTCTCCCAGAGGGCGGGTTGCTGATCGGGGATGGGGATTTCGGTCTGGCCGGGGATGTGGTGGCTGGGGGCAGGAGCGGGGAAGTGGTCGGGGCGGGGGTCTGGCTGGCCGCCTGCGGCGCGGTAGCACGTCGGGCCACGGCCGCGGGCGATGGAGGCCGGGTCGCGGAGGCGCCGGCCGCAGTCGGCGCAGCGGGGCGTCGTCACGACGCCTCCACGCCTGGGGGCGGGGTGGGGGGAGTCCAGGGGCGGATCCGGTCGGCGTACTCCTCGAGTTCGAATATCGCGTCCTTCCAGCCCGCTCCGTACCAGACAGGGCCGGTGAGGGCGGTGCACTGGATGGGGATGGAGCGCAGGTGCATGACGGCCCGGTCGATGTGCTGTGCCCAGTCCACGGCCGGGAGGTTGGTGGAGGGGGCGAGGGCCGCCGCGAGGCGGGTCCGGTCAGCTCCATCAGGCAGCGCCTCGATGGCAGCGCGGATGCTCGTGAGGACGGCTTCGGCCGCGGTGGCCCGCTGGGTGGCCTGGTCCAGGGCCTTGTCGGCGCGGGCACGGTCGGCTTCCGCCCGCCCGAACATGCGCTTCCAGAAGTCGCCGCGCTGCTGTGCCCGTGTGAGCAGGTCCTTGAGGTCGGGCACCAGATCTCCTTGGGGTGGCGGTGGGGTCAGGCAGCGGCGGATACGACGGTGAGCAGTTCGGCCTCGGGCTTCCACAGGCCGAGCGCGCCGCCGCAGGCCACGGCCGTCTTCAGCGGCTGGATGTCGGCGAGCTCCCAGTGCCACTGGTCGGTGAACCCCCACGGGGCGCAGCAGCCGTCTGTGGCCTGGTGGCAGTCCGCGAGGCGTGCGGTGGCGATGACCGCGCCCAGGGCGAGGGAGGGGTGCGGCTTGTGGAAGGCACTGGGGACGCGGGCCCGTGCCTCCCAGTAGTTCTGTGGGCCGCCAAGCTGGTCGAAGCGGATCGCGGCGTCGCGGCTGTAGCGAACGATCGATACAGACGGGTCGGCGCGAAGGCCTGCGTGGATGAGCAGGGGGCCGCGGTAGTGGGTGCGGCGGCTGCGGTTCTCGATGGTCTTGAAGCCTTCAGCGATGGCGAATGCCCAGGGCTGTCGGATCGTCAGGCCGCGAGGCGCGTGGTTGTTGGCACTGGTCACGGCAGGTCTCTCGGGTCGTAGATCGGGCGCGGTGGTGTCGGGGCGGGCGGGGTGCTCACTCCAGCTCCCCGGCGGTCGTGCGCCCCGGGCAGGTGGTGGGCGCCTCGCTGCTGATCCGGTCGGTGAGCGGCAGCTCGAACGGTGTCCGGCCGCAGCACGGCGTGAGACCTGACCCGTCGGGCGGGCAGCCGTGCACAACCTCGGTCGGCTGCGCCTCGGCGGCCAGGCGGAACAGGGCCTCGCTGACGTAGACGGCGCCAGCTTCGCGGTCCTGGGCCATCTCTCCGCCGCCGCCCCGCATCTCTTCGGCGCACTCGCCCGCCACGTTTGCAGCCTCGCGCAGGATCGCGGCCCGGTCGTCGGGTGCGGGCAGCTCGGACAGCACCGCATCCGCTCGGCTGTAGGCGTTGGCCCGCACGGTCTCCGGCCGCCGCATCGACGCGTACTGTGGGCTGCTGTTGCGCTCGCTCCACCGCATGAGCGCCTCAGCGATGCGGTCGCGCAGTTCGGCCGGGACCGGCGCCGTGGACGCCACGAGCGGGGCGGCGGGCTCCGGGTCGAGCCACACGATCTGGGTGGCGCCGCCGTGCCCGTGGATCGCTACGGCGTCCTCGAACCGATCCCAGTGCACCGCGCTGGGCCGGGGGCCGCGCCAGCGGACGTCAGCGCTCCCGTCAGGCCACAGCACGCCGTCGGCGACCTGGCCGGTACCGGACGCCCCGGTGACGTCCTCGTGGCGCTGGAAATAGAAGCGGCGGGGCTGGTCGGGCATCGGGGTCTCCTTGATCGGGGGGGGGCCGGCCGCGCTCCCTGCGGGCGGCCGGTACTGCGGCCTCACGCGGTCTGGAAGGTCCACCAGCCGTCGTAGCCGTCAGGAATGACCGGGTAGTTGGCGAGCATCGGTTCGAGCAGGGTGAGGTGCAGGGCCTGCTCGAAGGGCTTCTGGGCGCCCCAGTAGCGTTCGCCGTCCCAGCGTCCGTGGCAGTCGCCGCCGTAGCGCCCATCGAGGTTGGCGCGGAGGACGTTCAGCGGGTCGGAGAGATCCAGGGGCTCGGTCAGGTAGTGGCTCCACAGGCCGAGCGTGCCAAGGCATGCCCGGGTGGTGCCGTCCTTGCGCCGGAACCAGACGGCGTTGGCGTGGCCGCTGTAGGCGTAGCGGTCGCCGACCGCCTGCTGCTCGCCCTCGATGGTGGAGAGGTCGATGGCGAAGGACTTGCGGGAGATCAGGAAGCGGTCTTCGCGGATCATGTGGTCTCCACGTCGTCGTCGGCGTTCGGGGTGGTCAGGTTCCGGACCAAGGGGGGTGCGGGGCGTTCTTTCGGGGCGTCGTGGCGGTGCCGCCAGGCGTTCCAGGTCTTGCGGGGCCGTACGACCGTGTGGACGGCGAACGTCAGGTAGGTCTGCCAGCGGGATTGGGTCCATGTCCCGCCGAAGGCGATGCGTCGCCACACCCAGGTGTCGAGGTGGTCCCAGGGGCGGGTCCGGCCGAGTAGGTAGCCGGCGGCCAGGGCGGCCAGGGTGAGGGCGACGGGCATGGTGCGGCTCCTCGGGGTGGGGGCTCTACCAGGGTGGCGAGGATCGGGGCTGGCATTGCCCCCGGTGGTTCGTGGGTGCTCACTCTACCGATATTCATCACACTTATGCAAGATGAATTACGGGTGTGGGGAAGCCCCACCCGCGCCCCCGTGACCCCCGAGGCGGTCCGGGAGTTGAGCGGGATGTGCACGCGGGCCCGGTTGCCCTACGCCCGGCCCGGGCCCGCTGGCGCACCGGGAGACTGTGTCTCAACCCCGCAACAGGCGGAACCTGCGGCGGCGCGCGGCACCAGAGTGCCGCCATGAGTCTTGATCTGAACGCGCTGCTCGCCAACGCCACGGCCCTGATCGGCATCCTGCTCGGCTGGTGGCTGAACCGGGCGTCCACGGCCCGGGCGAACGCCGACAACGACCGCACCCAACTCCACGTCCAGGCAGACGCGCTCGTCACGGCAGTGGCCAGCCTGAAGGCGGCGGTGGCCGCGCACCAGCACGTCCGGGAGAGCTGGCGCCAGCAGCTCAGCCTGCACACGCTGGCGCAACTCGTGACGTGGGGCGGGGCGGCGCGCGTGGAAGGTCCGCGGTGGCGGCGCCTCGCGGCGGGCGGCAGTGCACTGGCCGAGTGGGCGTCTCAGCAGCGGGCGGAGGACCAGCGGGCCTTGCTGGCGCTGCCGGCGTTGATGGGGCCGGTGGGAGCTGCCGCGGCCCCTTTGATGCAGCACGCCGATGAACGGGTCGCGGCTGCCGCCGAGGCTGTCCTGGAGGCCGTCAACCACCTGGACGACGACGCCCGGATGACGTCGGCACTGCGGTCCTTCGGGCAGGCCGTACGGGACGCCGCACAGGCCCCGCCGTCCCGCTGGGCCCGGCTCACCGGGCGGCTGAGGCGCCGCCCGCAGGTCAGCGGCGGATAGGGGGCCTGGATGCTCTGGTGCTTCCCCGCCGCGCCACTGCACACCAGCTGTGTCAGCCGCGGCTCTGTTCGGCCGGTGCCCGCCGTTCGTCGTTGTTCAACCGCAGCAGGTCCTTCACGGCCTCCAGGTTCGCCTCCGCGTACCCGGCCGGGCGCCGGCCCTTCCTCTCGTCGTGCGTGTCAATGGAGTGCATCTTCAGCGCGTGGTCCTGGACGAGCTGGCGGGCCTGCGAGGTGGTGATGTGGAGCGCGCGGGCGACCTCCCACCACGTCGCACCGTTCCGCATCGCGGCGTGCGCCATCCCGGCCTGCTCGCGCAGGACCTGGTCGACGATCGCGGCCCCGAGGGCCAGCCGGTTGAGGGTGGCCTGCGGGCCGGGAGCCCCGGGGTCCTGGACGCGGTCCAGGGCCGCCTCGAACCAGTGGCTGAGGGTGTTGAGGGAGATGATGCGGTCGGGGATCTCGTCGTGCTGCTGGATCCAGTCCAGCTCGTTGTAGCGGCTCAGCGCACTGCCGGCCGGGAAGCTCGTCGTCACGCGGGGGTTCCGTTCGTGTCGGGGTCGGTACAGCCGGTGTCGAGCTGGAGGTAGGTGCGGCCGCCGTCGTACGGCCGGGCGTCGGTGCAGCGGAACAGGCTCTCCAGGGCGTCCAGGATGGTCTTGGTGGTGGCGGTGTCGGCGACGATCCGGATGTCGGCGATGCCGGGCAGGTGGCGGCGCTCGGGGTGGGGGCGGCGGGGCATCAGCGTGGTCCTCTCCGTGGGCGGCCGACGCTTCACTGGTTCTCTGGCTGGTGGTCCCAGAGGCGGACGGTCTCCCCGACCTTGAGGGGCTTGTCGGCGGGGCCCTTGATGTGGGCGGGCACGATGCGGTCCTCGTGCTCGCATGCGCTGTCGGCGTGGCCGCGGGGGTTCAGGCAGGTGTTGCGGCGGTAGGGGCGTACGGGCCAGCGGCAGGACCAGTGCGGGGCGCGGCGCCCGGTGGAGGCTTCGGCGTCCTGCTCGGCTGCGCTGCGGCTGGGCCGGTGAGCGGTGTGGACGTTGACGATCCGTACGTCGGAGGAGCCGGTGATGCCGTCGCGGCGGTCGCGTTTGCGGCCGGCGCGGTCGCGGGGCACGTCTTCGGCTTCGGTGAGCTGGGTCTTTCCCGTCTGGCTCATCAACTGCCAGGCGGTGTAGACGACCTGGCCCCACTCCTTGACGGTGTCCGCCTCCGGGTCACCGAAGGGCACGCCGAACGCCAGCGCCATCTCGTTGTCCCAGGTAAGCGGCATGTTGCGGGCGGCAGACTGGGCCACGATCGCTCCGGCGGTCATCGAGGAGCCGTCAGGGAGAGTGCCGATGACGGTGTCCGCAGGCAGGGCGTCGAAGGAACTGCCCGGCGCCGCGTAGAAGGTCAGCCACACGCCGTTGAAGTGGGCCGGAATGGTGGTGAACTGGCCGTAGGCGTGCTGGTTGACCCACTGCACCTTCGGGCCGCCGGTGACCGACACGTCGTCCGGCCTCCACAGTCCCCAGCTCACGGCGACAATCGGGGTCGTCACGCTGATCTGTGGCACATCGTGCGCGAAGGGGACGTTGGCGAGGGTCTCAGCGATGTTCTGGGAGTAGCCCCCGATCGGCTCGGCGAACACCATGAACCCGTACGGGGAAGGCAGACGTGCTTCCTTGACGGGCTCGGTCGGCGGCGTCGCTGCCGCCGCGAGCGCCAGCGACGTCATGTCCGCGGTCGCGTAGTACAACTGGGCCTCACGCAGACGGCGTTCCTCGGAGCGGGCCAGCAGGACCGAGGCCACCGCGCCGGGCGAGGCATCCATGCCCCGCACGGTCGGGAACACCGCGGCCTGCCCGGCATTCACGGCCTCGGTCAGCATCTGCATGCCGTCTTTGCTGCCGGTGTAGTCGCGGATCTGTGCGCGCCACTCGGGCAGGTCGCGCGGCTCTGGCGCCTTCCAGGGCGCAGCCGCGAAGACGGTCGGGGTGGTCACTTCAGTCACCTGCTGGACTCCATCTCGTCCTCGGTCTCGTCCGCAGCATTCCAGTGCCCGCCCATGTGATCGAGAGGAGCGGCGGCGCGCAGTGCGGAGCGGGCGCCCTGGATGAGGCCCTGGGCGTTTTCGAGGGCGCCGACGACTTGGTGGGTCTGGTCGGTGGGGTCGGTACCGTCGTCCATCCGGATCATGTTGTGCCGCTGGAAGCTCCGCAGGGCGACCGCGGCCTGGCCGAGGGCCTGGGGGAGTCGGTCGAGCAGGATGGTCAGCGCCTCGACGACTCCGGCGACGTCGCTGGGCTGCTCGAACGCCTTCGGGTCCAGTGTCCGGTGGTTCAGTGCCCGGAGCTGTTCGGCGGCCTCCCGGGCCAGCTCCTGGGGGCTGCGGGCCAAGTCCATCGGGTGCGCTCCTTCACGGCGTTACGGCGTGTGCGGTCGGTCGGGGGCCGTCTCTGTGGCGGCAGGACCCAGCAGGTTCGTCACGGTGGCGACGTCCGGGTCTTCGTCGGCGGTGGGAAGGGGCCGGTGCCCCTCGGACCAGTGGTTCGACCAACCGCACACCCCGCACGAGTAGCGCCCATCGAGTCCGGAGATGTGGGTACCGCACTTGCGGCAGGCCGTCTCGGTGATCTCGGGTGTCGTGGCTGGTTCCGGAGAGGGGAGAGGGTCGGTCTCCTCTGGCCAGTCAGGTACGCGCTGCATGGTCATCCTCCGGAGCGTACCCAGTGGTGCCGGGTTCGTTGTGATGCCCGGGGCAGTTCGTGCAGTGCCAGGAGCCGTCCGGGCCTTCCACCATGCCGGCGCCGCAGCGATTGCAGTTCATGATCTCCTCCTCGGGGTCGCGGGTAGTGCGGGCGCGTGGTCTTGGCGCGGGTCTGCACGGTCAGGGATGGACGATCATCCCGAGGGCGATGAGCCAGTAGCCCATGGTGGCGTGGCTGAGGCCGAACTGGTCGGCGAGCGCCCGCAGGAGCTCTTCGGCCGTGCCGTACGGGGTGCTGCGGGCGGCGGCGAGGACCGCGGTGGGCGGGGCCAGGAGCATCGCCGCGAACCGGTTGGCGTCGGCTTCCTCCCGGTCCAGCGGCAGGGAGCCCAGGCCGATGCGGTCGGCTTCGTAGGTGATCCGCTGGTCGGTGTCGAGGATCAGGTCACGTCGGGGGTGGAGCTGGTGGTGGCCGATCAGGTGGGCGAGCGCGAACCGCTGCCGGGTGGCGGGGTGAGCGGGGTTCAGGCCGATGGCGACCTGCCCGTCACGGCGGAGCAGCATCCCCGACAGGTCCTCCGGGCCCTCCTGCCGCACCACGATGATCCCGAGGCCTTCGGCGACCCGCTCCACGTCCACGGGGAACTGGTTCAGCTCGTACTCGTCCGCCAGGCCACGCGCCGCGATGTCAGCTTTCGACATTGCGGCCTGCCGGGATTCTGATGACGCGGGGTTCGTCGATCCTTCGGCGGCGTTCCAGCTCCTGCTCCCAAGCCTGGTCGGTGGCCCGCCGGGCGATTTCCCGGTCGACGGCTTCCCGCTCCAGGGCGATCGCCGCCGTCTTCCTGCGCTCGTCGACGGCCGCGCCGATCGCGGTCATCCGGGTCTCGGCGGCGAGCACCTCGGGCGGCAGATGGATCGCGGTGTAGTGCTTGCGGATGCGCCCGAGCTGCCCGGCGACAGTCCACCAGGAGTCGTCTTTGACGGCGCGCTGTACCTGGCGGCGCATGTCCTCCAGGGCACCGAGGTTGCAGGCCTGCTCGTACCGGTCGGCTTCGAGAGCCACGAACCACGCGGCCCGCGCCCGGGACTGGGCGGGCCTCTCGGGGAACACCGCCCGGAGGCGGCTGATCTCTGCAGTGAGTAGTGGCCGCAGCGCCGACGCCGCCGTACGGGCCAGCGTGGCCATCTCCTCGTCCTCAGCCAGCGATGACCATGTGGTGTCGGGCTGGATCCGGTCGAGACGCTCGTACATCGTGCACGCGGTGTGGACTGCGTACTCGGCACGCGCCTGCCACTCCTGCCGCGAAGGCCAGTTTCTCGTCACCGCGCTCCTCCGATCGTTGCTGAGTGTCCCAGCCCCCACTGACATCACCGCGGGCCTGATCCCCGAGGCCGGGCCCACCCGGCTTCCCGCTTGCGCTGTTCTTCCGCGCGCCGTCGCCGGGTCTGGCAGAACAGACACAGGTCGGGAGCGTCTTCGTCGACGGCTCCGAAGGGGTGCTCGGGGCACTTCGTAAGCGGCTTCGGCCCGGTGACCTTGTTCACGTACTCCAGGGCGCGCTGGAGGTCCGCCCGGATCTCGTGGAGCTTGCTGTCCGGGGTATCTCGGCTCAGGACCTCCCCGTGTTCACCCAGCAGGCGCAGCGCGCGCCCCAGTTCGGGAATCTGGTTCGGGTTCATGTAAGGACTCCTTCCATCCGGCGGGAGTGTCGGCACTCGCGGCACAGTCCATCGGCGACGGCCGGACCAACGACCAGGATCGGATCGCGACACTCGGCACAGGTGCTTCTGGGCGCCGCCCCCGCGGGGGCCGAACGCGGCGCCGGCACAGGCACGCCCGCCTCGGGCAGACCGGTCTCTGGCGCCTCACGGCTGGCCCGAGCATCCTCGCGGCGCATCTCGCACGACGTGCACACCTCCCCAGTGTGGATGTCGACTCGGTCCTCGCACGACGGATTCCCGCACTCGGGCTGCCACTTCAGCATCGCGCTCAGCGGACCGTACGGCCGCCCGGGCAGGTCCCCGCCGTAGAACAGCTCCGCCCAGTGCCCGTTCCAGCGGGCCATCACCCGGCGCTCCACGAGTTGCTGCGGGGTCCGCTCGTGCGGCTCTTCGGCAGCAAGCGCCGCCAGGATGTCCTCGCTGATGTTGCGAGGGAGGTTCCCCCCGAGGGCCTGGTTCAGATCCGGCGGCAGCAGCGCCCTCACGGCCCGTACGGCCTGACGCTCTTCCCGGGTGAGAGGCCGGCGTGCTTGTCCGGATGCGGCGGAGCCGCGCGCGCGTTCGCCCCTACTACCTGTAGATGCCCTCCGGGCGTCATGGGCGCTACGCGCCGAAGGCGCATCGGGGTCTGGAGAAGGGCTCTGGAGAGGGTTCTGGATATTGGGCAGCATGGGTGCTGCCACCCCAGCAGCATGGGTGCTGCCAGGGGTAGCAGCATGGGTGCTGCTACCCCCCTCTTCGTCCCGGACCTGCGGCGACTCCTGCTGCGCCTCCTTGCGGGCCCCCTTCAGCGCCCTGGTGTTGATGCCTTTGGGCACGCCGCCACGGCGGACTTCCCCGCTCGCGCGCTTCTCCGCCCGACGCTTCTCGATCAGTTCCTTGGCAACATCGGCAGCCCGGACACCGGCGGGCAGCGGGTCCACCCACTCCCCGTTGCCCTGCCACATCAGCGGCGCGTCGTGCAGGTGATAGACGTTCGCATCGTTGTGCGCCGGATTGTCGGGGTCGGTGCGGTGCTCCACGGTCAGCAGGCCGGCGACCTCCATCTCGACCAGCGTCCGGTCGAGCGTGGACAGGGACACCCCGAGCTGCCGGGCGAGCTCCTGCCGGTACGGCTTGCCCATCGCGGTGTTCCGGGCCTGCGTGTCGGCGTACGACACGAGGATCGCGTAGAGCGTTCGAGCGTTCGTGCTGTACCGCGGGTCGCACATCCAGCAGGTCGCGACCATGCCGAAGGGCAGGTTCCCGCCCCGGCGGACTTCAGGATCAAGACTCATCGTCCACCACCGCCGTGTTCGCAATCACGCCGCGTGGACTTGTCACGAGTGCCGTGACAGCCGCTACCCTCGCCATGAGGACCTCTGATTCCAGAGTTGAGCTGATGTTCTCGGTGCAGCGGAGTGGCATCCGCTGTTGTGCTTGAACGGTCGGTCTGCGGGAGCTGCGATCCCCGGGCCGACCGTTCGTGCGTTGTAAGCCAGTTCCGTACGTGCCTGTACGAGGCAGGACGCTCACGCCCGCTTCTTCCCGTTGCGCCCTTCAGGCGCCTTGTCCGGACCACGTCCGACGACAGGGTGCTTCCGGAAGAACGCCAGGAAGGGCTCGGTCTCCATCACGTCCGCGTTCGCCAGGTCCCAGTACGGGTAGGGCCGGTCCGGGCCGAAGGGCCAGTCCTGGTGGACGGAGAGACGTCGGACGCCCTCACGGGTCATGTTCTTTGCCAGACCGAGCCTGACGAGGAGCTGGGCCCCCGTTGCGAACGTCACGACAGGCGGGATGCGCTCCTTGGTGCGGGGGTCGGGGGCCCTCATCTATGGCCCCGGTTCCAGGCGGACGCCTCCCGCACGCGCGCGGGAGCATCGCCAACAAGTACAGTCATGGCGACTGCCTTCCTTGAGGAAAGGGTGGGTTAGTCGAGTGCTGCCGGTTTCGCAGACCGGTGGTGCATAGGACGGCCGGGCGGGGTGGTAGCCCCCTCGGCCGTTCGTGCGTCCAGGCTGGCTTGCTGGGACGCACCAGGGTCAGGCGTCACCATCTCCTTCCTGCGGGCGCAGGGAAGTGGTCCAACGGAGGATGGTCGAGCCTTCGGCCACCTTCACGGCGACCTCGACGACGCGGCCATCTTCCAGCGTCACCGTACGGACGATCTGAGTAACGACGACCACGTCAGCGGTCAGTCCCAGAGCTTCCTTCTCTGCTTCCGTGGCGAGCCGACTGGTGACCTCCTCCAGGACCTGCTCCTGAGCCACGCCCAGACGCGATGCGGCCAGTTCCCGGGAGGCGCCGGTGGATACCGGTTCCTGGAGTTCGGGAGTCACGGCAATCACATAGGCCGGGTAGTAGCTGCTACTCAGGTGCACCGGAACGTCGCCACGGCTGACGACCCGACGCCGTACCTGGACCGGCGTTCCGGGCTCAACTTCGAGCCGCGGCGCGACCAGGGCGTCGGCGCCGACGGTTCCCACTTCGAGGATCCGTGACGTCTCGCCGCCTTCAAGAGCGCTGCCTGTAGCGGCGTGCAGCGCTACACGGGTGCCGATGCCGGTGCTGGCCGGCGTGGTGACGACCGTCTTCCTGCCCGGCCTGGTGAGGACCAGGCCCTCCATCTTGAGAACCCGGTATGCGCGATTCACGGTCGTGTGCGCTACGCCGAACTGTGCGGCGGCGTTCTTGTAGCTCGGCATCTCGTCTCCGGGACGGAGCGTGCCGTCCTGGATCTGCCGACGAAACAGCGCGGCGATCTCCGCATATCCAGGGGTCTCGCGCATGGACTGCCTCCTTTCTCTGTCGAGTGCTGCCCACCTCGTTGTGCGCAGTGCTGCATGACCGAGCGTAGTCCACCGCTAGATGTCGCGCTAGTACTAGCGCTGAGGGTCGATGGGGGTCTACATTGTGGTTGTCGGGAACGGCGGCGGTCCTTAAACGCCAAAGGGCCCGGGTGTGTCACCACCCAGGCCCTTTGGGGCCGCCAAAGCAGCCCGGCGAACCGTGTACCACCTGCGCATACAGGAGGAGATCCGCGTGAATCAGCGTAGCCGCATCACCGGACACACCGCACCCGCCCCGCTCGCCACCGACCCCGACATGTCCGAGGCCCTCCGCCAGGTCATCGCCCAGCAGATCGGCCCCCGCCGCCCCGGCCTGATCTACGGCAACGTCGACGGGGAGTTCCGTGTCGACGCCGTCATCACCGACCGGTCCGAGGCCCGCCGGATCCTGAAGCGGCGCGGGGCCCAGTTCGCGGTCATCGTCACCGACCACACCGGCACCCAGCAGGCGCTCGGTTCCGTGTGGACCGGTTCGGACCGTGTCCTGAAGGCGGTGTCGTGATGGACAACTCCGACCGCCTGACCCTCGCGCTGTTCGGTGCGCTCGTTCGCCTGGTCCCGCAGGACGACGACCAGGAAACGGCCGTGCGGTGCACGTTCCGCAACGCCGCTGGGGACTTTGTCGGCGAGGTGAAGATCCCCGAGAACGTCGCCCGGGCCGTGCAGGAAGCCCTCACCTCGCTGGGGGACTTTGCGGCCGACGCGGCCGACGGTGACGGTGACGGTCCGGCGGACAGCCCGTACGCGCACATCGTCGACGAGTACTCCTTCCCGGACCCCGACCTTGAGGCCGCTGTCGAGGCGGTGTTCGCGGAGCCCGAGCAGACCGAACTCGGGAACTGGGACCGTGAGGTGATGGAGGCCGCAGTCTCCGGCCAGCCCGGCGCCCTGCGCGATCTCCTCCCGAAGGTCCTGGACGCCTCGGACGGTCCGGACGCCCCGCACGCTCCGGAGGACGACGACGACCTGCCGCTGCCCGACGTGGCCGCCGTGGACAACGCCGACTGGGTCGGCAAGGGACACATCACGCTCGACCGCACCGACTCGGCGGGGGAGCAGTGAACGGCCCCGCCTCACAGGCCGCGAGCACGGTACGGACGTCGCCCCGCAGTGCCATGCCGCCGATCGGCCCCGACCTCGCGGGCGCCCTGGACGACCTGGAGTACATCCACCCCGGGATCGACCTGATCCGCGACGGGATCCGTCTCCTCGCCACCGAACGCCTCACCGCCGACCGGACCCAGACGCTCCTCGCCGCCCTCGCGGGCTCCGACGGCGCCGACGTCCTCACCCTGCTCACGCTCCTGATCCAGCGCCTCACCGACGCCGACACCAACCCGGCCCTGCGCCGTATCGACCCCGCCCTCCTCGCCACGATCAGGGCCCTCGGGGACCAGGCCGCCTACACGACCCACGAGTTCGCCCCGCGCGACCTGGTCGCCGAAGCGTCCGGCCTGATCTACGAGGCCACCACCGACTGACCCACCCGACCGGAGTACCAGCAGCGCCACGCCCTCTGAGAGGAACTCCCGATGGCCGCTACGACCCGCAAGCACCGCGTCACCGAGTACACGATCCTCAACGATCAGCGCGATCACCTCGACCTCAGCCTCACCCAGGCCAAGGACCGGATCCGTTCAGCGCGTCGCCACGCCGACACCTTCCACACCTACAAGTTCACGACCCGCGACAACACCCCCATGCACGTCGCCTACGCCCACTACCAGCCGAACAGCCCCCGGCACGGCTTCAGCAAGTACGGCGCCGACGTCACCCGCATCTACCAGCTCACCGAGGCCGCCGTATTCGCCGCCTTCGGCCTGTCCGAGCGGGACAACACCAAGCCCTGACCACCCCTCCCGGGGGTCCGGCCGACCCGCGACGGCCGGACCCCCACCTCTTCCACCGACGGAGAGACTCCATGAACAAGCTCCCCGAGGCCATCAGCGCCCACATCGCCGACGCCATCCAAATCGCCCTCGTCCTGGGCGCCCTCGTGTTCCTCACCCTGCGCATGAACGCCCTCGGGCACGGCGCGATCATCTTCGGGCTCGCCCTGTTCTTCGTCGGCCTGGCCGCCGTCATGCCCCTGAGCCACCTGCTCGGCACCCTGCACCAGTCCCTCCACACACGCGTCTACCGGTGTCCGGACTGCCCGACCACGATCCGGGTCACCCACGGCACCCCCGAGGACCCGGCCCGCTACGGCGCGATGGCCCTCGACCACCCCCTCCACCGCCTGCCCGACCCGGCCGCGCCCACAGCCCCCGACACCACCCCTGACCGATGAGCGCCCCCGACACCGCCCTGCCCCAGGGCACCAACGGCACCTGGACAACCGCCGACTACGAGTCCTACGAGGTCCTGCACCTCACCACCCCCGAGCACATCCAGGCCGCCCACGACGCGGAACCCCTCCTACGGCTCTACCTCGCCGCACTCTTCCCGCCAGACGGCGCCCCGCAGCACCCCGCCTACCGCTACTCCCCGAAGGCGGTGTGACGTCATGGTCTTCGTCCTCATCACGCTGAGCCTGCTCTGGCTCGCCGCAATGATCGCGTTCACCCTCCATGCCCTCTTCGCTCCGGTTCGCTGAACGGAAGGACACCGATCCCGTGACCACCGCCCCGGCCGGCCCCCAGCCGCTTCAACTCCCCGCCACGGGGGAGGGGACGCCCCTGCCCACCGCCGGGGCCACCACCCCCACGCCCAGTCCGGCACCCGACCGGAAACCGATACAGCTCACCCGCCTCCACCACATCCTCATCGCCCTCGTGGTCGCCGGGACCGCGGTCATCGCCGCGCTCGGCTTCGCCGGGTCCTACCACGCCGTCACCGAACTCGCCGCGCAGAAGGGCTTCGGATCCTTCGCCCGCTACTTCACCATCGGCGTCGACTGCGGCATCGGCGTCCTCCTCGCCCTCGACCTCCTCCTCACCTGGCTCCGCATCCCCTACCCCCTGCTCCGCCAGACCGCCTGGCTCCTCACTGCCGCCACCATCGCCTTCAACGCCGCCGCTGCCTGGCCCGACCCCATCGGGGTCGGCATGCACGCCGTCATCCCCATCCTGTTCGTCGTCTCCGTCGAAGCCGCCCGCCACGCCATCGGCCGCATCGCCGACATCACCGCCGACAAGAACATCGACGGCGTCCGCCTCTCCCGGTGGATCGTCTCCCCCCTCGGCTCCTTCCGGATCTGGCGCCGCATGCGCCTGTGGGAGATCCGCTCCTACCAGCAGGTCCTGAAGCTGGAGCAGGAGCGCCGCATCTACCGCGCCCAGCTCCGCAAGAAGTACGGCCGCGGCTGGCGCCGCAAGGCCGGCGCCGACGAGCTCCTCGTGCTCAGCCTGTCCCGGGACGGGCTGTCCGTGGCCGAGGCGATTGCGCTTCCGCAGAAGGAGGCCGATCAGCAGGAGGAAGCCGCGGCAGCCCGGCGGGCCGCGGTGCGGGCCCGAACCGAAGCAGCAGCCGCTGCCGAAGCGGAAGCGAAGCACCAGACCGAGCTGCGTGCAGCCCAAGCCGAAGCGAAACGCCGAACCGAACTCGCCTGGGCGGAAGCAGCCGAAACCGAAGCCCGGCTCACAGTGGAAGCGAAGCAGCGTGCCGAAGCCGAAGCGGCTCGGGTGCTGCACGCCGAAACGGAAGCGAAGCTCGCCCGTATCGCCCGGGCAGAAGCAGACGCCGAAGCCGAGGCCGAAGCGAAGCGCCTCCAGCACGCTGCCGAAGCGGCCAGGATGGAAGCCGAAACCCTCGCTGCCCAGCAGGCCGCCCGCGAGGCGCAGGCTCGGCAGGACCGCCAGGACCGTGCCCGCGAGCAGGCCCAGCAGCTCGCCAGGGCCACCCGAAACCGAAGCGGTGACGCGCCCACTTCGGGATCGGCCGCTTCGGCACCGGCTTCCGGAACCGCATCGGGCTCGGGCCGCCGCGCCGTTTCCGTTTCCGGTTCGTCTCCCGCGCCGCTCGGCGACAAGCGGTCGAAGCGCCTCGACCAGATCACAGAAGTCCTCGCCCGCATTGCCGAAGCTGAGGACCCGAAGTCGGTGTCCCTGGCCTGGGTCCAGGAGCACTTCGGGCTGTCCCAGACCACCGCGTGGGACCGGCTGCGTACCGCCCAGGAGATGTGGGACGGACAGAACCAGCGGGGAGCGAGCGCCTGATGGACACCACCGCCCGCCGGACTCCGCCGTCCGCGCCCGCCCGGCCCCGGCCGCTCACCCCCCGCTCGCCCGCACGCCCCGCAGCCCCGGCCGCCCCCGTCGTGCCGTCGTGGGGGGAGCGGCTCCTGCCCGCCGCCGTACGGCACGCCCTCGCCGACCTCGACTGGTGGCAGCACCCCGCCCCCCAGCCCCCCTCCCTGCACCTCCTCCAGGTCGTCACCGTCCTGCGCCGCTACGGCTGGTGCCGCTCCCTCGACGTCACCGTCACCGGCCGCATGTGCCAGCGCGGCGCCATGAACCTCCTCCAGAAGACCGGCCACGTCACCCCCCGCGCCCGCGCCCGCGCCGAGCACTACCTGGCCCTCGCGCTCGCCGAACACGGCGTGACCATGCACTACACCGCCTGGAACGACCTGCCCGACCAGACCCTGGCCAGCGTGGAAGAGCGCCTGATCAGGGCCGCGCACCTGGCACGACAGAACGGAGAGTGAAATGTCCGCCCACGACGACGAGTTCGACCGGATGGTCCAGCGACTTCAGATGACGGGACCCGAGGAATCCGCCGCCCCGGGCCCCTACGGCTACGCCGCCCCCCATAAGGCGGGACTCACCAAACGCGGAAGGGTCGCCCTCGCTATCAGCGCGACCGCTCTGGCCACCGGTGGTCTCCTGACCTGGCAGCACTACGACGCGCAGGCCTCGGCGAACCAGGCGAAAGCCGCTGCATTGCAGCTTCAGCGCGATCAGATCGCCCTGGAAATGCAGAAGGAACTCAACAAGTCGACGCTCACCACGCAGAAAACGCAGAGCGCCGCCGGGAAAGAACGCCAGCAGCAGATCGACGCGTGCGTGGAAAACAATAAGGGGCTGGTCGGGAAGCAGCTCGGGGCGACCCTGGGGAGCGTCATCGCCGACTGTCAGAACCAGTACGGCGGCGCCGGCACGGACACCATGCAGTCCGCTGCGTCCAGCAGGAACACCACGGCCGCCGACGGCGGGGGCTCCAGCGTCAGCCCGGCGGTGTTCCTCGGAGTCACCGCCCTCGGCCTGGGCGTCGCCTTCGCCGTCCGCAAGGGCACCCGCAGCGACGCTACGTAACCGAACCGAGTCACCACCACTCACTCACCACCAGCCGAAACCGCAGGACCACCCCACCCATGGGGCCCGGTTCCGGGTCTCGTCCCTGGTGGTCGGTGAGTGGTGGTAGCCCACGATCGCTACCGACAGTGAGGAACGTGATGGCGAGCGACACGGCTCCCGCCGCCGTACCTGAACCCTCCGGGGCCCCCGATGGGGCGCCCGCCATGGGCGGCCGGATCACGGGCGCCCTTGCATCGCTGCTCCAGCCCATCGACCCCGCCCGCTCCACCTTCGACCTCACCCCGGACGCCAACGCGCCCGCCGACACCGGCCAGGGCGAGCCCGTTGCCATTACGGCGCCCGGCACCAGTGCCGATTACCACACCTACGACGACCATTCCTCATCCGGGGGCTCCTCCAGCCGCCCGCGTGTCGAAATGCAGAGCATTTGGAAGGCATGGCTCCTGGCCGGTGCGGAGCGCTGGAAGAAAGGCGCGGATACCAGGAACAAGCGCCTCGATGTGCAAAAGGCACGTGCCCAGGCCTTTCAGACGAAGGAAGCCCGCACCGTCAACCGGTCGGAAAAGATCGTCGGTGGTGCCACCAGCTCCGGAACCAATTCCGTCACGAATGCCGGTAAGGCCCTGAACAGCAAGAGCGACAACGGCCGTTCGACGAAAGACACCAGGAAGTCCAACGGCGCGGGCCACGAACGACACAGCGGATCCCAGGGAGCCACGGGCCGCGGCCGTGGCCATGGCGCGTCCGGAGGCGCCAGCGGCCACGGCGGCGGGCGCGGTCACGGGAACGGACGCGGGCATGGAGGCGGAGGCGGTAACGGCCGCCACGGCGGCGGCGGGCACGGCGGCGGCAACGGTCACGACGGGCAGGGCAAGGCGCAGAAGCCGCCCAAGAGCCCCACCGGCAGCGACAAGCCGTCCCCGGGCAGCCCCGGCGGCGGCAGCGGCAGCAAAGACGCGAAGGGCGGAGCGGCAGGCACTGGCGGGGCCGGGAAAGCGGGCGGGCCGGGCAAGGCCGGAAAGGACGGCTCCGCGGGCAAGGACGGACAGCACCGCCCCGGAGACGGCTCTCGGGGCGGTCGCGGCCGCGACCGGGTGGACCTGACCAAGGACCGCGCCACCAGCCCCGAGAGCCCGGACAGCAAAGGCGGCAAGGGCGGCAAGGACCGTTCCGGCGGCGCCCCCGGCAGCGGGCAGCAGCACACGCCGCTGACCGGAGCGGACGGCAAGCCCTACGACACCCGCGAGTCCCGCGAGGCCGGCCACCGCGACGGTGTCCGCGCCGCCCGCATCGTCGGCCACCTGGCCGCCTACAAGGACGGCGTCAAAGACGGCTGGGGAGACCAGAAAGCCGTCAACGCCCAGGACAAGGCCCGCCTGGACCAGGCGCACGCCGACTACACCAAGACGAAGCGCCCCGACGCAGCGCCCGAGGAGGACCAGGACATGGCAGGCGGCTACACCGCAACACCCATCGAGGTCGTGAGCATCGACGCCAAGAACATCCAGCTCGGTGACGGCGCGGACCGCCCCGTCGTCTCACGCGGCGAAGTCCGCAACTTCGTCACGTTCGTCGCCCGCCTCGAAGCGAAGACGGACGTGATGGCCAGGGTCGCCGACGCCACCAAGGGCCTGGCCGCCGAAGCCGAGGAGCAGGCCCAGGAAGTCAACCGGCTGCTGGAACAGGCCAAGTCCGACACGACCCAAGCCGGGGAGAACGTGATCGGCAAGCTCGCCAGGCTGGCCGACGACGCCAAGGCGCAGGGCGACAAGGCCGCAGACGTCCACAGGCGGGCACTGCGCGCCGCAGAGGCATGCAAGACGCTCCTGACCAATGTGAGGACCCGCTACGAGCCGGTCTTCAGGGCCGTCGTCGACTCGCCCGAGACACGGCCGGCAGAGCTCAGCTTCTACCGCGACCGCGGATACGACACCGCCGCCTGAAACGGAGATCACCATGGCAGAGCTGACCAACAAGGGCCTTCAGGCCGCCGTCAACAGCCTCGCGAGGAAGGTGTCCCGCAACGCGGAGAGCATCGCGGGAGAGGCCCGGAAGATCGACGAGGACGCGCAGGACACCCTGCGCGTCGCTGAGCAGATCGCCGCGAAGAAAGTCGACCGGGACACCGTCGCGGAGACCCGCGACTTCGCGAAGATCACCGCCGGGCTGTCGGAGGGCATCCTCGCGTACGCCTCGGCCGGACACGACACCGCCAAGGCCGCCCAGGCCGCAGCCGAGCAGACGCGCGCCTCCCACGACGGCATCGACGAAGCCCTTTCCCGCTCACCTGTCGACGGCATCTACGACGTCGACGCCGACTGGTTCGCTCAGGCCTGACACCCGCATCCGTCCCCGGTCCATTCCGCACGTCAGGAGAACACCCCCGTGTCCACGAACGCCGCGAGCAAGGACCGCTCCGCGACCACCGAGCGCCTCGTCGCCTCGGCCGAGACCCTCGCGCCCATCGCCACCGGGATCACCGCCCCCCTCCTGGACGGAGGGGCCGCGTTCACCACCACGATGGCGTACGGCGTCGGCGCGGCGTTCGTGGCCGCGAACTACATGAACCGGCTGTCCCCCGCGCTCCTCGACCAGATGCCCGCCTCGGACATCATCACCGCGCACCGCACCACCCTGGGCATCTCCACCCTCACCGCCGGCATGGCCCTCGCCATGGGCGTCCTCCAGGGGCCCTCCGGCGCCGACGCCCTCATGGCCGGAGTCCTCACCCTGCCCTCCGTCCCCGGGATCCTTTCCCTGGGCTGGTGGGCGGCTGTCGGCCTGGTGCCGCTCAAGCTCCGCAGTGTCCGCTCCTCCCGCCGCAAACAGCGGTCCCAGCACCCCGGGCAGGCCACGGGCGACAACGGCCAGCCCGCCACGCTTGCCGAGCAGATCCTCCGCGCGTGGGGGACGGTCATCTCCCACCACGACACCGGCTCCCACAAGCACCAGGTCCTCACCGACGTCCACGTCTACATCAGCGCCGCGGACCCGACCGTGCTGGTGCGCTGGACGGGGAGGATCCTCGCGCCCGCCGGCACCAGCGTCCCCGTCAACCACTCGCTGAAGCTCGCTGTGTCTTCGCTGTACAAGACCAACCCGGCCTGGATCACCATCCGGCCCGGGGAGCACGCCGGTGAGGCCCACATCACCGTGAACTACCAGCGTCCCGCCGAACTCGACCCCACCACGCTCGCGGGCGCCTGGGCCAAGTACGCGGCCCGCCCGGGCGGCCTGATGCCCCACACGCACCTGGAACAGGTCCAGCCCGACCCCAACACCGGCGGAGAGGCCGCGTACGTCGTCGCCGACGACGACCTCGACCTCCTCAAGACCCCGAGCCAGATGGAACTCGCCGGGGCCCTGCGCACTTCCCCCCTGCTCGTGTCGTACGAGCCAGTCCCCAACGACCCCCGCCGGGCCAAGGTCCGCATCATGAAGGAGTCGCCCCTGGAGAAGGGCTTCCCCTTCCCCGGCCTCGACGCCATGACCGCGTCCAAGGGCGGCCGCATCCCCCTCGGCCGCACCATGCCCGGCCACCCGGCCATGCTGCCGATCATCGACCCGACCCTCGGGGCCCTGCACTTCGTCGTCATCGGCGCCACCGGCTCCGGCAAGGGCGGCGCCGTACAGGTCATCTGCCTGGGCTACCACGCCAACGGGGCCGCCATCCTCTACGCCGACCCCAAGGCCGCCTCCAACCCCGCCATCCCCAAGATGGCCGCCTACAGCGGCCTCGGCGACTACGGCGCCCTCGGGACCCTGCGCGTCTCCTACGCCCTCGCCCAGCACCGCAAGGCAGAAGCCGCCCGCTACGAGCTGAAGAACTTCCAGCCCTCCGCCATGCGGCCCCTGGCGCCGACCATCCTCGACGAGGCGAACAAGCTCCTCGCTCCAGGCGTGGCGAACCGCAAGGAAGCCGTCCACATCGTCGGCGAGCTCACCTCCCAGGGCCGGTTCATCGGCATGCCCGTCGGCATCGTCAACCACGTCCTCAACCTGGAGCAGATCGGCGGCGAGCAGGCCATCCGCTCCAACCTCATCTACGGCGGCTCGTGGCTGATCCTGCGCTGCGACCGCGACCAGATGAACCTCGCCGACCTGCCCGACGGATTCAAGGGCATCGACCCCGCCGACATCCCCGCCGTGTGGTCGACCGGAGAGGACTCCCTCATCTACGACCCCGAGATGCCCGACAACGACCCGCTGCGGACCTTCGGCCTCGGCTTCCTCGCCGCCCCCGGCGGGCGGCCCGGCATGCAACGCATCTGGACCCTCGAAGACGCCACCGACCACATCCAGCGCGACAAGGTCGCCATCCCCGAGGACTTCCCCGACTGGAGCCCCGGCTACCTCGAAGAGATCGCCAACACCCCCATCCCCGGATTCGAAACCAAGAGCGACAGCACCGAAGGCGACGGCGACAGCAACGGCCCCCGCTACACCAGCGGCGTCGACCTGCCCAAGAAGGAGCCCAGCGCCGACGAGTCGGTCATCAAGGTCCTCACCGAACACGCCGACCCGCTGCACCTGGACGCCCTCAACGGCGCCGACCTCGACCCCGACGAGTACGAAGTCCAGTACGTCAGCAAAGCCGCCCTGCTGAACCTGACGGGCCTGAACGAAAACACGCTGACCAACACCCTCGGCCGCCTGGTACGAGCCAAGAAGATCCACCGCAAGGGCAAGGGCGAATACGGACTGGGACCCGGGCCTGACAGCGACTGACAGCGACCGGACCGACAAGACGCCTCACCCATCCGCAGGAACACGCGCCGTGGGGAGCTCGCACCCTGACCGTCGGGCACCGGGGGAGAGCGCCTCAGACAAACCCGCGATCGTGCGCCACGCTTGTCCTACACGGTCAGGCCGGGGAGACCCCGGACGTCCCCGCGCCCACCTCCCCGGCCCGGCCGTAACCCCCCACCGGAGCGGCTCCGAGCCCCTCCGAGCCGAGGCCCCCAGGTCCCCCTGACCCGGGGGCCTCCGTGCGTCACAACCCCGGATGCTCACCGAACCAGCCCACCATCTGCTGCAACGGCTGACTCACCGCGAAGGTGTTGCCTTTCGCGCCGAGGTTGTCGCGCCCGTAGTGATCCGCCCGCTCATCCGCCAGATTCACCAACCGGATCGGCTCCGCATACACGGCCGGATCCTTCGCCTGCATCGCCGTACGCAGCACCTCAGCAGCCGCCAGCTTCTGCGTCACCAACGCCTGGCACTCGTCCGCCGTCGTACAGCCAGGCGCATCCGCCGCCATGTACGCATCCAGCGCCTCACTCACCGACGGCCCCGCAGAAGCCGACACCGACACCGACACCGACACCGACGGGGACGCCGCCTTCCCGCTCCCCCCGTCGTTGCCGTCCCCGCCGCAGCCCGCGACACCAACCACCGCCAGCAGCACCGCCACGGCCATCCCCACCCCACCCATGCGCTTCATGACCGGCAGGATCACACCCGCCACCGGCCCGGGGGAAGCCAAACGCCCGAACCGGGGGATCATCGAGATAGGCGCGGGGCCTGACACGACATGGGGGGAGCCCCACCGCCATGCCCCACTCCAAGGCAGAGACCGCCGCAGTCGCCGCCCGCCGCACCAAGTTGGTGCAGCTGCGCCGCCGTGGCGTGCGCTACGACGACCCAGCCATCCTCGAACTCGGCTACTCCTCCAGCCAGCACGCCTCCAAGGACATGGAACGTGCCCTCGAACAAGCCCTGGACGAGCAACGCCTGGAGGCGTCCCTGTTCCGGCAGCAGGAGAACGAGCGCCTCGATGCCCTCCTGGATGCCGTCTGGGACCGAGCCACCTCTCCGAGCCCCGTGTTCGACAAGGAGGGCATCCAGATCTCCGAGGAGGTCGACCTGAAGGCGGTGGACACGGTCCTGAAGCTCATGGACCGACGGGCCAAGCTGAATGGGCTGGACGCACCCGTCAAGGCCGAGCTGTCCGGTCCCGGCGGCGCACCGGTCCGTCTGGACCATGTGGGGCTGGCCGAGCTCAACGAGCTGATCTCCCGAGCCGGTGACCCCAGCGACGGCGAAGCCGAAGACGACCAGCAAGACGACGATCTCCGCTACGTCGACGAGGACGACAATGACGACGCCGACGAGGCCTGACCTCGACCACGCAGTCGTCTCCGAGGCGGAAGAGACGCTACGGCTCATCGCCACCTACCGCCGCATGCCCCGGGTGGAACGCCGCCGCATCGCCCGGCGCGCCAGCCCCGAAATGCGTGCCGCCCTCGCTGAGGTCGAGTACGCCATAGCGCTCGAGCGCTCCCCGGGGTCCATGGCCGTCACCCTCACCGACGGCCTGGAGATGCAGGCCCCCCACCTCGCCCTGATCGACCGCCTCTTCCAGCGCATGGCGCGCGGCGAGTCCATCAAAGCGCTCATCACCATGCCCCCGCGGCACGGCAAGAGCCAGCGAGCCGCCCGGTGGGCGCCCCTGTGGTACCTCGCCCGCCACCCCGACCACCGCATCATGATCGCCTCCTACGGTGCGGACCTCGCCGAGGAACACTCCCGCTGGATCCGCGACGCCATCAACACCTACGGCCCCCAAATCGGCCTCGCCCTCCACGCGGGCAGCAAGGCCGCCGCACGGTTCGACCTCGCCGACCCCGCCACCGGCGCGCGCCTACGCGGCGGGCTGGTCGCCGCAGGCGTCGGAGGAGGGCTCACCGGCAAAGGCGCCCACCTCGCGATCGTCGACGACCCCATCAAGGACGCAGCCGACGCCGAATCCCCCACCCTCCGGCGGCGCCTGTGGTCCTGGTGGACAGCCGTCCTCAACACCCGCCTCGAACCCGAGGGATCGATCCTCGTTATCCAATGCATAGTGGCATCTATGCGTGTACTCACAGGGGAGGGGCGATGGGTGCCCATCGTCGACATGAAGCCCGGCGACACCGTTGTGTCGCTGAACGCCGACCACACGGCGCTGACGACCGCGAAGATAATCGGACAGCGGCTCAGCGGCCATGACGAGACCCTGACGGTCAAAACGGATCGCCTGGCACTTCAGGTGAACCCCAGGCACCCCTTCGCTGTGCTCCGTCGCGGCAGCGAGATCCGACCAGACACCAGCGACCTCCACTGGGTCCGCGCCCGCGATCTCAAAGTGGGTGACATTGTCATCACCGCGAAGTCCATGCCCGACGACTATGTGTCGGCTGACGTGCTGCCCGACGGCACCGAAGTCGACGAACAACGCGCATGGCTCCTGGGGTACATGACCGGGGACGGCTGGGTGACCCGACATAAGCGCGTGAATCAGCAGGGGCAGCCGTATTCGTACGCGGTGTGCATCGCGCGGACACGCAGCAAGAAGGAGCACAAGGCGGACACCGACACCCGCGCTCGCGAGGCACTGGAAGCCTGGTCCACGAGCCGGGTCTACGAGACGAGCGGGGGCTACTGGCGAACCGACTGGGCGGCAGGCGGCCGGCTTCTCCACCAGATGGGTTACGGCAAAGGAGCTCGCAGCAAGCAGATCCCCGACTGCGTCTGGGGATGGTCACCAGCCCTCCGACGCGCCTACCTGAAGGGCTACGCCGAAGCGGACGGATCGCTCCAGTGCACCGGGAAGGTCCGAGAAAGCGGGCCGGTCTGGCGCATCGGGTCCGTCAGTCAGACGCTCCTCGAAGAGGTACGCTACCTTGCTCTGACGTGCGGAATCCGCCCAACTACCGTGTACGTCGACAGGCCCCGTACGTACCAGCCACCCCATAGCCCCACGCCGGTCGAAACCATCCTCTGCTCGATAGGCCTCTCCTTCGGCCCCGACTTGGCAGAAGGCCGTGGTCTGCTACGCGGCGGCAACCATCCCAACGCGCAGCAGATCCGGTACGAGCGGATCCGGGCTGTCGATCCAGGGCCCACAGTCCCGGTGTACGACCTGGCCGTAGCAGGAACCGAGAACTTCGTCGCTGAGGGCTTCGTCGTCCACAACACCCGCTGGCACGAACAGGACCTCGCCGGGAAGATCCTCGAAGGGCAAGACGCCGACGACTGGATCCGCCTGGACCTGCCCGCCATCTGCGACTCCGAAGACGACCCGCTCGGCCGCCCCCTCGGCTCTGCCCTCTGGCCCCAGCGCTACAACCGCCGGACCCTGACCAAGCGGCGCACCGCGGTCGGCGAGCGCGTCTGGTGGAGCCTGTACCAGCAGAAGCCCCGCCCCCTCGAAGGCGGCGTGTGGCAGTGGCCGTGGATCACCGACAACCGGATCAGCCCGGTCGCGTTCAAGGGCGTCGACCTGTCCCGCATCGTCGTGGCCGTCGACCACGCCGGCGGCGCCGGTGACGGCCACGACGACGTCGGCATCGTCGGCGCGGGCCGCACCAGTGCGGGGGAGTACTACGTCCTCGCGGACAAGTCGGAGAACCTGGGCGCCGACACCTGGGGCCTGAAGGCCTGCCGCCTCGTGATCGAACTCCAAGCCGACGCCGTGATCATCGAGGACAACTTCGGCGGCGACATGGCCGAGCAGATCATCATCCAGGCCTGGCAGCAGCTCGAACGCGACGGCGAGACGAAGGGCATGCTCAGGCCCGCGATCATCCCCGTCCACGCCCAGCAGGGCAAACGCCTGCGCGCCGAGCCCATTGCCCAGCTCTACGCCCAGGGCCTGGTCCACCACGTCGGGGAGTTCCCGCGCCTGGAGGGCCAGTTGGTCACGTGGATGCCCGGCATGGACTCCCCGGACCGCATGGACGCCCTCGTGCACGCCCTGACCGAACTCGCCGACCCCGCCGCCGTCCCCGTCGGCACCAGCCAGTACGGCGACAGGCGGCTCGCTGGACGGCGATGAGTTTGACCCCCGCCGGATGCCAGGGAACACCCGGCCCCCCTTGCCCGTACGCTGATCACATGGCGCGGGGCCTGGGTGTGGGAGGGATCCCGTTGGGCCTCAAGCAGATCGCCATCGATACCTGGTCGTGGCTCAACTACAAGCCGATCTTCTCCGATCCGAACCTCGGCATCCCCAACCGCCGCGCCTTCCCAGAAGCCCGCGCCTCGTGGGTGCCGGCGTCGGAGGAGCGGCGCCTGGCCGCGTACAAGGTGCTCGCCGCCTACGACAACAACCAGGCCGGGGAACTCGCAGAGATCCGCGACGGCGCCTCCGCGCGTGAGCGGCGTGAGTTCGGTGATCCGTCGATGTTCATCGACACGCTCGTCTCCCACGTGCTGGGCCGGGAGCAGCACATCAGCGTGCCCGGCGCCGAGCAGGACGCGCAGGAAGGCGGCGGGCGGGCGGTCGCGGAGCGGGTCCAGGAGCTCCTGCGGGAGTGGGCCAAGCACGAACTGCTGTCGATGCGGCTGCTCCAGGCCGAGCGCAAGGCTGTCAGCCT
This sequence comes from Streptomyces sp. NPDC005878, assembly GCF_040629815.1. Taxonomy (NCBI): domain Bacteria; kingdom Bacillati; phylum Actinomycetota; class Actinomycetes; order Kitasatosporales; family Streptomycetaceae; genus Streptomyces; species Streptomyces sp. NPDC005878. The sequence goes on along the minus strand of NZ_JBEXWK010000043.1, from coordinate 5,991 downwards.
GGGCGACGCGGTCATCGTGTCGTACTGGGACGCAGGCAAGCGGCGCCCGCGGCTGAGCGTGTTCGACCCCGGCTTCTACTTCCCCGTGCTGGGGGAGGACGCCGACGGCGTCGACTTCCCCGACCGGGTGCACCTGGCGTGGAACCTCGAAGAGGACCCGCGGCGCGGCCTGAAGGAACGCGTACGGCGCATCACCTACGAGCTGGGCCCCATCCAGCCGCTGACCGCCTCCGGCGTCGACCGGCACGGCCGGGAAGTCCGCGCCCCCGTCCTCGCCTCCCCCGAGGGGGACGTGGAGGGCGTGCCTGCCCCGGTGCTGAGCCGCGGCGACCAGAGCGACGCGCAGGGCCGCATCAGCCGCCTGTACCCGTGGAACGACGAGCCGTCCTACGTCACCTGCTACCTCACCGACGCGACGTGGGAGCTCGGGGACCTGAAGGCGGGCGTTGACGTCGATTCCCTGCCCATGGACAGGGCGCGCTTCGCTACGTCCCCGGCCGGGGAGGTCCTCGACCACCTCGATTTGATGATCGACTTTGTGCCGGTGCTGCACCTGCCGAACACCGTGCCGCAGGCCGGGGAGCACTGGGGCCAGTCCTCCCTGGCCAAGCCGTTGCAGGTGTTCGACGAGCTCGCGGGCACCGACACCGATTCCTCGCGGGCGTCGGCGACGACCGGCCAGCCCATCATCAGCATCTCCGGACGCCCCGCCGGCAAGGACCGCGGCACCATGCAGATGGCGCCCGGCATGATGATCGAGCTGGGGGAGAACGGGCGCATGGACGTCCTGAACACTGCCGCCCAGCTCGCCGAGCTCCGCAACCACCGCGCCGACCTCGCCGACCAGGCCGCCAACGTCGCCCGCCTGCCTGCGGTGTCGCTGGGCACCATGGACCCTTCCAAAGTGCCCTCGGGGTATGCGCTGGAGCTGTCGCTGGGGCCGCTGGATTCGATGGTCGGCGCGATGCGCCTGGCCCGCGCCCACAAGGACGACCTGCTGCTGAAGTTCGTGCAGCGCCTGTTCATCGCGGGGCAGCATCCCGACTGGGCGGGCCTGAGCGTGCAGCCCGCCGAACTGATGCGGGGCCCCTACACGCCCACCGACAAGAATGCTGTCCTCACCCAGGTCACCACCGCCTACACGGCGCACGTCGTGTCGCTGGAGACGGCGGTACGGATGCTGATGGACGCGGGCTGGCCCATTGAGGACGCGCAGCAGGAGATCGACCAGATCCAGTCCCGCGAGTTCGAAGCGGCCCGCGCCCTCGCGGACGCCACCGGCGACAGCGGCGCGGTCGGTGACTTCCTCGGCCTGGACCTCAACCCCGACCCCGCGCCGCCGGTCGTCCAGCTCCCGCCCGTGCCCGGCCAGAACACCGACCCCCAGCCCCCGAACCCCGGCCCCAACACCGGCCCCGGAGGCGGGCAGGGGAGCGGGGGCAACGGATGACCGGATCCGTGCTTACCTTGATCTCAGGCGCGGGGCCTGGACTTACGGGAGGACTGTCCCTCATGCGCCGCCCCGCGCTGTACCGCCCCGCCCCCGCCGACACCACGGCCTGGACGCACCCGTACACGGGACTCGCCGCCGTGGCCGTCTTCTACAACGACGGCGGAGGCGCCCCCCAGCCTCCCGCCCCGGCCGCGCCGCCCGCTCATGCTCCCGGCCCGGTTCCCGGCCCCCCGGCACCGGCTCCCGCTCCCGGGGCTCCTGAGCCCCTCATCGACCACGAGACCGGCGTCGCGATGACGCAGGCCCGCTTCTCGAAGATCATGACGAGGGAGAACGGGAAGGGCCGCACCGCCGCCCTGCGGGAACTCGCCGAGGCAGCGGGCCTGACCTTCGACCCCGAGACGACCTCCGCCGAGACCTTCGCCAAGATGATCAAGGATGCGGAGACGGCCCGCCAGGCGCAGCTCTCCGAGGAGCAGCGCCGCACCGAGGAACTCGCCGCCCGCGAGCAGCAGATCGCCGACCGCGAGCGCCAGGCGCAGGAACGCGAGGCCGCCGCCGCCCGCCGGGACCGCGAGTCCCGCATCCGTGCCGCCCTCGTCGGCCTGGGCGCCACCGGCGACGACCTCGACGACGCGACCGCGCTCCTGCGGGTCGCCGACGACGCCGACGACGCCGCGATCACCCAGGCGGCTGAGGCCCTCAAGAAGCGGCGCGCAGAACTGTTCGGCGGCACCAGCCCGTCGACACTTCCCCCCGCCCCGTCGGGCGGCCCGGCCGGCGGGCCCCCGCCGCGCAACCAGCCCGGCTCCAAGGACGCCGTCGCGGAGGCCGCGCGCAAGCGGGCCGAGGCGATGGGACTGCGCACCAGCGCCTGACCAGACCAGCCAGACCAGTACGACCCGCAGGGACCACGCCCTCACCCCCCGTGGACGGCACCACGCAGGTGCCTCTCGCAATCCGCATCAGCGAAAAAGGGGAGAGTCGGCGTGGATATCCAGCCGTACACCACCACCGAGACACTGGGCATTGGCCGCCAGTGGCTCATGAGCATGCTCGGTATCGAGGCCAATCAGACGGTCACCCTCGACCTCACGGCGTTCGACGAGACCCTCCACTGGACGGAGGCCAGCAAGTACCAGCCGGAGCGGAAGCTGAAGTCGGGCATCCCGCTCGGGAAGAACACGGCCACGGGCCTGTACGAGCCGTACGCGGCCGTCACCAACGAGGTCCAGACCGCCACGATCACCGGCGCGCCGACGGGTGGCACGTTCACCCTGACGTTCTCCGGGCAGACCACCGCGGCCATCGCCTACAACGCCACGGCCGCGGCCGTGCAGGCGGCCCTGGAGGCGCTGTCCAACGTCACCCCGGGCGACATCGTCGTCACCGGCAACGCGGGCGGCCCCTACACCCTCACCTTCGGCGGCCAGTACCTCGGCGACAACGTCGCCAGCGTCACCGCCACCGCCTCCCTCACCGGCGGCACCACCCCCGGCGTCACCATGGCCACCAGCACGGCGGGCGGCACCGCCACCGCATCCGACGGCACCCAGAAGTTCGCCGGGTTCCTGTTCACCGAGGTGTCCTTCTACCCGGGCTCGACGAAGTGCGCGGCGCCGCTGATGGTCCACGGCCAGATCGACGTCTCCAAGCTGCCCGTCGCATTCGACCCGGCCGACGTCCCGGCCGGCTCCAACACCCAGTTCGTCTACAAGGTCTGAGGAGGACCAGGTCATGGCTAACGACATGCTCGAAGTCCTCCTGAGGGACATCAACGCCACCGAGATCAATGCGTTCGTGCGGGCGATCCAGACCCCGGCGGACTACCTGCTCACCCAGTCGGTCATCGCCGAGCGCACCGTCAACTCCGTGAAGTGGCAGTCCCGGAGCTCGAGGCGCCGGGTCGCCGCGGCAACCTACCGCGCGTGGGACGCCCAGACCCGCGTCGCCAAGCGCGAGTTCACGCAGATGGTGACCGAGGGCAAGCTCCTGCCCCTGGGACAGAAGTACATCATCGGCGAGCTGGAGACGATCCTGGAGAACGTCTCCCACGGCATGGACGCCACCCAGCTCATCGACTCCATCTACGAAGACGCCGCCGCGCACGTGCTGTCCATCAAGCACCGCATGGAGCTCGCCGCCGGCGACCTCCTCACCGACGGCAAGTTCACCCTCGCCGGGGAGAACAACCTCGTCCTGGAGGCGGACTACAAGGTGCCGTCGGCGAACAAGCCGACCGCGCCGACCGCGTGGACCGACCCGGCCGCCGACATGCTCGCCGACGAGATGCGCTGGCTGGAGGTGCTCCGCTCCTCGGGAGCGCCCTCCCCGGACATGGCGCTCACCTCGTACAAGACGATGGCGCTCGCCATGGGCAACGCCTCCTACCGGGCGGCGTACTACGGCAGCGTCAGCCCGTCCGCGACGCCCACCGCCGTCCTCAACCAGGACCAGGTCAACGTCGTGCGGGGCCGCTACGGCCTCCCGCCGATCACCACGTACGACGTGAAGATCCCCCTGGACGACGGCACCGACGTGCGGGCGCTCCCGGAGAACATGTTCTTCCTGATCCCGCCGAACCGCAGCCAGTGGGCGGAGACCCAGTACGGCCTCACCGCCGAATCACTGGTCCTCTCCAGCGGCAGCAACCCCTCCATCGACCGCGAGGAAGCGCCGGGCATCATCGTCACGTCCGGCTACCAGGACGACCCGGTGCAGGTGTGGACCAAGGGGGCGGCAGCTGCACTGCCGGTCATGTACACCCCCGACATCCACATCGCCGCGACGGTGTGGTGAGCCATGGCCTCCCCGCAGCTCGCAGCAACGGTCTACGTCCAGGACCCCGAAACCCACCAGACGGTGACGCTGGCGGAAGGCACCTGCCCGCCGCCGCATCTGGCCGCACTGGTGACGAACCAGGCCGCGTGGGTCGACGGGAAGCTCCCCCGCCTGAAGACCCAGACCCCGCCGAAGGATCCGTCGACGGATCCGCAGGGGGGCAGCGACCCAAATCCGCAGGACGGGGGCGGCCCGGGAGCGGACGACGACCCGGCCGCCGCCTCTGGCGGGGATGGCGACCCGGACGATCCCGCTGACCCCGCCTCCTCCGACGGGGCGGCGGAGCCGAAGCCGGCCGCGAAGAAGGCGGCCACCGGACCGGCCCGGGGCCGGAAGGCCGCTGGGGAGGGCAACGGCGGCCAGTAAGCGGTGTGCGGGCCCGGCCCCGGTGGGGGCGCCGGGCCGGGCCCGCACCCGCCCACCCCCCCTTCCACCCTTCCACCCGCGATCGGAGGAGCCCATGGACGCCGCCGTGCGCGCCTGGCTGCTCGCCCAGCTCGGCACCAGCACCGACCTCGCCGACCTCGACACCCGCTACCTGCGTCTGGGCTCCGCGCGTGCCGTCGCCATCGAGATCCTCTACGAACGCAAGGCCGAGCTGATCAGCCAGCCCGCCACCCTGAACGTGTCCTCGGTTATCGCGGTCGGCTACACCGAGAACATCCGCGCCCTGGAACGGCAGATCGCCGCCCTGGAGAACGGCATGCCGCCCGCGCCCGACGACGACGCACCGGGCTGCGACGACGACGCTTCCGGCCTCGGGGTGCTCTTCCTGAAGGAACGGCCCCGCCGATGACCACCCCCGTCCGTACCCCCCAAGCGGGCCTGGAGCACCGCACAGAGATCCTGGCCCTGATCGTCGCCGCCGCCGGACGTCTGACCGCGGCATGGCATCGCCTCACCGCCGCCCAGGACGTCCTGCTGCGACGTCTGGAGCGGCTGCGGGCCTCCCGGGACAACGTCGGCTCCCTCGCAGCGCTGCGCCTGGCCCTCAATGACTTCAACCGGGCCGTGGGCGACTTCGACCGCGAGGCCCGGGTGTTCGCCGAACGGTGGGCCGCGACCGACCTCCCGGCCGCCTACCGCGACGGCGCGCTGCGCGCCCTGCGCTCCATCAACCGGCCCCCCGCCATGTTCACCTGGACCAGCCCCCACCAGATGGCCATCACCGGCCTGTCCGCCCAGTACTACGCCGACCTCGTCGGCCGCATGAACGAGGCCGTGCGCCGCGCGCAGGCCTTCGCCCGCGCGGCCCGCGACCAGGCCCGCACCCCCCAGGGAGTGCGGGCCGCCGACCTCCTGGCCGCCCACCCGCTCGACACCGTCGTCTACGCCAACCAGGCCCGCCACCCTGTACAGGGATGGGCGCGCGCCGCGACCGCCGCCCAGATCGTCTCCACCGCGAACCGCGGCGCCATCAACGTGGCCCGCTACGAGCTGGGCGCTCAGTGGATGGAAGTCGTGGACGGCCCCGAGTGCGGCTGGGTCAGCCACCCCGACGGCGACCTGGCGCACGGCAGCATCCGCGCGGTCGAGGAGTGCGAGATCTACCCGATCGCGCACCCCGGCTGCATCAGGCAGTTCATCCCCCGGCCCGACCTCACCGGCCGACTCGTGGACGGCGGGCTGTAGTGCGCGTGATCCTGCGGTCCGGTGACCGCTCCGTCGACATCCGCCTCAAGGGAAGCCCTGGCGCC
>NZ_JBEXWK010000042.1:0-69496 GCF_040629815.1 Streptomyces sp. NPDC005878 | reverse complement strand
TGACGCCGTGATCGTGGAAGCTGTCCGTACCCCGATAGGAAAGGGGAAGCCGGGCGGGGCGCTCTCGCAGACGCACCCCGTCGCGCCGGTCACCCCAACCCCCCAGGGGCGCGGGGAACTGCGCGAGCAACCACACTCCACCCGCAGACAAACGCCGGACCGAAAAGGGGCGCGGGGAACTGCGCGACCAGGCCACCACCGGGCCGCCGGTGGAAGAAAGGGGGCGGGCCGTAGGTCCGCAAGGGGGGCCGGGGCGGCAGTCCCGTTGGTGTCGGGTCAGGGGTGGAGGGATGACACGTCCGAGGTTGCCAGGTCCGGGCGGGACGCCAGCACCCCGTGGACCGCCTCCAGCACCGGCAGACCCCCCACCCCCGTCGCCAGCGCCAGCCCCACATCCTTCGCCGCCAGCGCCACCGGAAAGTGCGCCTCCGTCGCGAACAGCCTGCCCACCAGACCCCCCAGCGGGCTCGCCTCCAGGGCCGAGCGCGTCAGGTCCTCCGGCAGGCCCAGCGCCCCCGCCAGCCGCAGGGACTCCGCCAGCAGGGCCACCCCGCCGATCACCCCGCTGATCAGGACCAGTTTGAGCGCCGCCCCGGTGCCGACCTCCCCGCACCGCCGTACCGACCCCAGCTCCGCCAGCAGCCCGTCCACCGGAGCGGTCTCGCCGCCCGCGAGGATCAGCAGTCCGCCGTCCGCGGCCCGGTCCACGCTCCCCATCACCGGCGCGTCGATGAACGCGACCCCGTCGGGGAGGCGGGACACCAGCTCGCGGACCGTGTCGGGGCCGACCGTCGACGTGTCGATCCACGTGGCCCCCGCCCGCAGCGCCGGAATCATCGCGTCCGCCACGGCGAGCGCCGCCGCCGGGTCCGCGAGCATCGTGATGACCACGTCGGCGCCGCGCACCGCCTCGGCGGGGCTCGCGGCGGCTACGGCGCCCTCGGCCACCAGCGCCTCGGCCCTGGCGGACGTACGGTTCCAGACCGTCAGCCCGTACCCCGCCGCCAGCAGCCGCCGGGCCATCGGCGTCCCCATGCCGCCCAGCCCCAAGAACGCGATCTTCGTTTCGTTCGTCGCCATCGTCGTCGTCATCGTCATGGCATGACCGTAGGAGCCCTCCACCCATGCCACAAGCGAATGTCTAGCATGTCAGGCATGACCAACCCGCATGACAGTTCCCAGCCCGCCACCCACAGCCTCTACGACGTCTTCCTGCGGGTCGCCTCCGTCGGCTCGTTCACCGCCGCCGCCCAGGCGCTCGGCTACACCCAGTCCGCCGTGTCCCGGCAGGTCCAGGCGCTGGAGGAGGAGTTGGGGAGCGTGCTCTTCGACCGGCTGGCGCGCGGGGTGCGGCTCACCGAGGCGGGGCGGGTGCTGGTGCCGCACGCCGAGGCCGTACGGGACCGGCTCGCCGCTGCCCGGGCCGAGCTCGGCGCGCTGCGCACGCTCGACGGCGGGCTGCTGCGGGTGGGGGCGTTCTCGACCGCCGACGCCGCGCTGCTCCCGCGCGCCCTCGCCGCGTTCCGGCGCCGCCACCCGGGGGTGACCCTCGCCCGTACCGAGGGGCCCTCCGTGAAGCACCTCGGGCTGCTCGCCGCCGGGGAGCTGGACATCGCCGTGGTCAGCTCCACCGCGGGGCGCGCCCTCGACGGCTGTGCGCTGCGGCATCTGCTGGACGAGCCGATGTTCGTGGCGCTGCCGCGCGAGCACCCGCTGGCGGGCCGCGAGCGGCTGCGGCTGGCGGAGCTCGCCGACGAGGAGTGGGTGGCGGGCAGCACCCGCCCCGAGGACACGCTGATGCGGCCGGTCCTGGAGTCCGGGTTCCGCCCGCGCTCCACCCTCGTCGTACGGGACTGGATCGCCAAGCAGGGCTTCGTCGCGGCCGGGCTCGGCGTGACCCTGCTGCCCGCCCTCGCCGCCGAGTCGGTCCGGGCGGACATCGTGCTCGTACCCCTGCACCCGGACGACGCTCCGCGCCGGGCGGTCTACGCGGCGACCCCGCACGGCCGCGCGGACTCCCCGGCCGTGGCCGCCTTCCTGGCCGAACTCCGGGTGGTCGCGGGACGGATCACCAGCCCGTCGGTCCGCCCGTAGCGGTCTCGGGGCGCGGCCGGGGCTGGACACCGGGGCCGCTGTCGGAGTCGGAGGCGGAGTCGGGGTCCGGGGCGGTCTCGCCCAGCAGGTCCCGGACCATCAGCGTCGCCCCCGCCACCGCGCCGGGCATCAGGAACACGGCCACGAACGGCACCACGAACGCCAGCGCCAGCGGGACGCCGAAGCCGAGCACCAGCAGCCGGCGCGAACGCAGCAGGACGAGACGGTCCGCCAGCTCCACTCCCCGGCGCTGGAGCGCCACCGCCGTCAGCTCCTCGGCGAGGAAGAAGCCGGAGACGCAGAAGCCGATCGCGGGCACGACCGTCTGGCCGACCACCGGCAGGAAACCGAGGGCGAACAGGACGATCCCGTACAGGGCGACACGGGTCAGGACGCGGACGGAGTCACGGGCGGAGATCCACAGGTCGCGCCAGAGCGGCAGACCGGACTCCGGCGCCGCGCCGCCGCTCTCCGCGCGGTCGACGTCCTCGGACAGCTTCTCGTAGAAGGGCTGGCCGACCAGGAGCGTCACCGCGGTGAAGGTGATGACCGCGAGGAACAGGCCCATCGCGAAGACGAGCACCGTCAGGAAGCCCCGGAACAGGCTCAGCCACGGCGAGGACCAGTCGTCGGCGAACGGGGTCGCCCAGCCGGCCAAGTCGTCCGCCCCGTAGGCGAGCCCGGTCAGCGCCGCCGCGTACAGGACCAGGGTGACCAGTCCGGGCAGCAGTCCCACCCCGAGGGACCGGCCGTGACCGGTGACCCATCGCTGTCCTTTGACCAGATAACCGAAGCCCGCCCCGAGATCACGCATGGCCGAACTCTATCGGCCGGTATCCGCCCCTCCCGTACGCGCGTTCCCGCCCCCGGGTACGGCGAAGGGCCGCACCCCGCCGAGTGCGGCCCTTCCCGGGAAGCGGGGCGCGTCAGGCGACCGCGAGGTCCACGGTGATGTTGCCGCGCGTGGCCTTCGAGTACGGGCACACCTGGTGGGCCTTCTCCAGGAGGTCGCGGGCGGTGGCCGCGTCCAGGTTGGGGAGGGTGGCGGAGATCCTGACGATGATGCCGAAGCCCTCGTCGTTCTTGCCGATGCCGACCTCCGCCGTGACCGTGGAGCCGGATATGTCGGCGTTCTCCTGGCGCGCGACCACGCCGAGGGCGCCCTGGAAGCAGGCGCTGTAACCGGCCGCGAACAGCTGCTCCGGGTTGGTGCCCGCGCCGCTGCCGCCCATCGCCTTCGGCGGGTTCACGACCACGTCGAGCGCGCCGTCGTCGGTGGCGACCCGGCCGTCCCGCCCGTTCTCGGCGGTGGCGACGGCGGTGTAGAGGACGTCGGACTGCTGGATGGACATGCTGGGTGCTCCTCCTGGTCGTTCCCAGGCCGCTCGCGCCCACGACAGCCGGGATGTGGAAAGACCTTATCGGATGGCGGAAGTCATCCGATAAGGTCTTTCCCTGCCGGCCTCCAGGAGTGGCCGAGGTCACTCGCCGAGCGAGACGACCATCTTTCCGGTGTTCTCACCGCGGAGCATGCCGAGGAAGGCGTCCACGCCGTTCTCGATGCCGCCGACGACCGTCTCGCCGTACTTCAGCTCACCGGAGGCGATCCAGCCGGCCACCTCCTGGACGAACCGCGGCTGGAGCGCCGCGTGGTCGCCGACGAGGATGCCCTGGAGCCGCAGCCGCTTGCCGATGATCATGGCCATGTTGCGCGGGCCCGGGGTCGGCTCGGTGTCGTTGTAGCCGGCGATCATGCCGCAGATGGTGGCGCGGCCGTGCACCTTCAGCGAGGAGATCGCGGCTTCCAGGTGCTCGCCGCCGACGTTGTCGAAGTAGACGTCGATGCCGTCCGGGGCGGCCTCGCGCAGCTGCTCGCGGACCGGGCCGCTCTTGTAGTTGAAGGCGGCGTCGAAGCCCAGCTCCTCCACCAGCCACTTCACCTTCTCGTCGGAGCCGGCCGAGCCGATCACCCGCGAGGCACCCTTGAGGCGGGCGAGCTGGCCGACCTGGCTGCCGACCGCGCCGGCCGCACCGGAGACGAAGACCGCGTCGCCCTCCTTGAAGGAGGCGACCTCGAACAGGCCCGCGTACGCCGTCAGACCCGGCATGCCGAGCACGCCGAGGTAGGTCGAGAGCGGCGCCAGCGAGGCGTCCACCTTGGTGGCGTGCTTCGCGTCCACGTCCGCGTACTCGCGCCAGCCCAGCCCGTGCAGCACGTGGTCGCCGACGGCGAAGCGCTCGTCGCCGGAGGCGATGACCTCGCCGACCGCGCCGCCGTCCATCGGCTTGTCGAGCTGGAACGGCGGGACGTACGACTTCACATCGTTCATCCGGCCGCGCATGTACGGGTCGACGGACATGAAGAGGTTGCGGACCAGGATCCGGCCCTCGGCGGGCGCGGCGACCGGGACCTCGCGGAGCGCGAAGTCGGTCGGGACCGGCCAGCCGTGCGGGCGGGAGACGAGGTGCCATTCACGGCCGGTGGCGGGGAGTGCGGACGGTGCGGACATGGGGTGCGTCCTCCTGGGGCGTCAACTTCAGGTACTGGTCGCCCGGCCACCGGGTGGTGGGGGCCGGGCCCGTCGGTACCAATTACTTCAGGTACTGAAACAACCATGCTCCTGAATATTTGAGATTGTCAAGTAACTCGGTACGCTGGTTCCATGGCCACGCGTATGGATGCCCTCACCCTCGAAGTCGTCGAACTCATCGGCTCGGTGGTGGGGCGCTACCACGAGGAGTACGAGCGTGCCGCCGCCGAGCACGCGCTCACCGGCGCGCAGGCGCGGGTGCTCGGGCTGCTCGCGCTGGAACCGGTGCCGATGCGGCACATCGCGCGGAAGCTGAAGTGCGAGCCGTCGAACGTCACCGGGATCATCGACCGCCTGGAGGCGCGCGGCCTCGTCGAGCGCCGCCCCGACCCGGCCGACCGCCGCGTCAAACTGGCCGCTCCGACGGAGGCGGGCCTGCGCACGGCGACCGCCCTGCGCGACTCCCTGGACTTCGCCCGCGAGCCGCTGGCACAGCTGTCGAAGGACGAGCGGACGGTGCTGCGGGATCTGCTGCGGCGGATGCTGGGGGTGGAGTAGGCGCACCGGGCCGGCCAGGCGGGGCGGGCCGACTGAGGCCGCCGCCCGTCTTCCGGGTACCGGCGCTCCCCCGGGGGTGGGTTACAGGCACCACCAGAGGAACCGGTCACAGGTCTTGGTGGGCGCGGGTGTGGGCGGCGGGGACTGCGGGGGCGCCGGGGCCGACTCCGACGTGGTGGGCTCCGGGGACGTGGACGGCAGCGGCGACCCGGCCGACCCGCTGGGCGCGGGCGCGGGAGCGCTGGGCGCGCCGGTCATCCCGGTGGCCGGGTGCGAACCGCCGGGCGCGGGAGAGCCCTCCTCGCCGGTCCCGGGTCCGCTCGCGGTGCCGCCCGGGCCCGGCCGCGTACCGCCGGGGCCGGGGTGGTGCCCCGTGCCGTGACCGTTCCCGGCCGGTACCGCGCTGGGCCGCTTGGGGCCGCCCGCGTCGCTCGGGTCCGGCGCGGGCGCGGAGGTCTCCTGGGAGATCTGCTCCTCTTCGTGTACGGACGTGGCCGCGCCCCGGTCGTCCGGCGGCGGCTCCATGGCGAGCCGGGCCAGCCCCAGCGCGCCGGCCGCGAGGACCACACCCGCCGAGCCGAACAGCACGAGGCGTCCGCGCCGCTTGCGGGCGCGGCGGCGCGGGCGGGCGGCCGCCCGGGGCGGCTCGCGGCGCGCGCGGCGGTGACCCGCGGGGGCCGGGGCCGCACCGGATGCGGCGGCCTCGTACACCCCGAGGTCGATGATTTCGGGCTGCCGCAGTTCCTCCGCGGGGGTGCCGCATCCGGCGCAGGCCAGTGCGCCGTTGAGGTGCCGTCGGCAGACGTGGCAGTAATCCATGGCCAACGGAGGCTATGCGCGCGGCGGTCGACAATGGGGGCCGGGAATGTGTGGATCTTGTGTGGAACCCCTCCTTCCGGGCGTGCCGGGGGCACGAAGTCGGGCGTTCGGTGCGTTGTCAGGGGGGCCGGGCAGGATGGGGACATGACGGACGCGCAGCCCCACGGTTTCGGCCCGCTCGACTTCCAGCTCGTCCTGCTGCGGCGGATGGCCGACCACCAGCCCGGCCTTGTCGAGGACGCCCGCCGCGAGCTGGGGGTGTCCGCCACCCGGATGCGGGAGGCCAACCGGCGCTGGCAGGCGATGACCCGCTCACCGCGCTCACGCGGGGCGGCGGCGCGGTACCGGTCGGTGCTGGGCGAGCCGGAGGCGGTGGCCCGGCGCAGGGTCGGCGACCTGGAGTGCGAGGCACGGCTGTGGCCGGTGCCGCTGTGGCCGACGCTGCGGTTCGAGGTGCTGGCGGGGCCGGGCGGGGTGGTGTGGAACGAGTGGCTGGTCCGGGCGCCCGGGGAGCCGGGCCCGGTCCTGGAGACGGTGGAGGATCTGCGCCCGTGGTCCTGCACGGTGGAGGAGGCGTCCCGGGCGTTTCCCCCGGCCCGGCCGCGGGAGGGGGGTGCGCCGGGGCGGTGGGAGGTGGAGTTGGGGGCGGGAGTGGGTGCGGGTTCGGGTGCGGGTGGGGTTGTGGTGGGGGAGTTTTGCTGGGGGTTGTTGCAGGGGGTGCGGGGGGTGTAGGTGGGGGGGGCGTTTTGTGCCCGGACTTTGTGTGCGGGTCGGTGGACGGCTGATCGCGCAGTTCCCCGCGCCCCTTATTGGCCTGGATTCGTCTGCGGGTGGTCTGTGGCTGATCGCGCAGTTCCCCGCGCCCCTTGGGTAGACCGCCGGCCCCGGGGAGTGCGGCTCGGCCAGGGGCCCCTATTTGTCTGCGGTCCGTGCGGGGCTGATCGCGCAGTTCCCCGCGCCCCTGAGGTGGACGGCCGCCTCCCAGAGAGCGCTGCTCAGCCCCCACCCCCTAGGGGCGCGGGGAACTGCGCGACCAGCCGTCCACCCAGCCGCAGACAACCCCCGGGCACCAGACACCCCCAGGGGCGCGGGGAACTGCGCGACCAGCCACCCACCCAGCCGCAGACAACCTCCGGGCACCAGACACCCCCAGGGGCGCGGGGAACTGCGCGACCAGCTGGCCACTTAGCCGCAGACAAAGACCGGGCAAGCCGTCGCAGACCACCCCCCGGGCCCGGCAGAGGCGCGCCGGGCCGGGGCGCCGCGTCCCCCGATCGGCCCCGCCCGGGCACCCCTTGGCACTCGGTCAGCCGACGCCCGACCGGCTCAGCCCCGCGCGCGCCCCACCCCGCGGGGCCGGACGATTCGATCAAGGACCCCATCGGGAGGATCGCCGTGACCGTCAGTCTGGAGCAGTTGCGCCGTTGCCATGTAGCCGTCGACCTCGGGGCCGCGAGGACGCGCGTATTCGTCAAGGGACTGGGACTCGTCGTCGACGAGCCCAGCGTCGCGGCCGTCAACACCCAAACCGGCGCGCTGATCGCCGTCGGCACGTTCGCCGAGAAGATGACGGGCCGTACGCCCGACTACATCCGCGTCGCCCGCCCCGTCTCCGGCGGCACGGTCGTCGACATCGAGATGGCCCAGCGCATGCTGCGCCACCTGATCGGCGAGAAGCTCCGGCGCCAGCTGCGGCGCAAGCCCCGGCTGCGCGCCGCGGCCAGCACCCCGCACGAAGCCGACCCGCTCGCCCAGCGCGCGACCGTGGAGACGCTGGTGGGCCTCGGCGCCCACCGGGTCGAGCTGGTCGACACCCTGATCGCGGCGGCCGTCGGCTGCGGACTCCCGGTGGAGCAGCCGACCGCCACCATGATCATGGTGTGCGGCGCGGCCACCACGCAGATCGCGGTGCTCTCGCTCGGCGCGATCGTCACCGCCCAGCGCATCCCGGTCGGCGGCGACGCCATCGACCACGCCGTCATCCAGCACCTGCGCCACCAGCACGAGCTGATGCTGCCGAGCCAGTCCGTACGCCCCCTCCAGATCGCCCTCAGCGGCAACGGCCTCACCCCGCACGGCCCCGCCTCCACCGAGATCCACGGCCGTGACGTCGCCACCGGCCTCGCCCGTTCCGTCCGGGTCGACACCGCGGCCGTACGCAACGCGATCCACACCCCGCTGACCGCCGTCCTCGACGGCATCGGCAAGGTGCTGCGCGACTGCCCCCCGGACCTCGTCGCGGACCTCGCGGACCGGGGGATCATGATGGTCGGCGGCAGCGCCCTGCTGCCGGGCCTGGACCAGATGCTGCGCAAGGCGACGGGCATGCCGGTGGCCATCGCCGAACGCCCGGACGTCTGCGCCATCCTGGGCCTGGGCGCGATGCTGGACGGCCAGATCGAGCCGATGGTCCTCGACCCGCTGGCGGAGTGAGGCGAGTGCCGGACGGGGCCGGGACCGGGGCCAGGTCCGGGCCCGGGACGGATGCCGTATCCAGCAGCGGGACCGGGGCCCGGACCGGGGCCGGGACCGGGGCCGAGGCCAGGGCCGGGGCCAAGGCGGACGCCGTATCCAGCACCGGGGCCGGGACCGGACCCGGAGCCGGGACCGGGGCTCCCCTCCCCCTTCTTCTGGATGCCGTCCTCGGCGTCGGCTCCGAGCGCGAACTGCGCACCACCCTCCAGCACATCGTCGACACCGCCACCGAGCTGACCGACGCGCGGTACGGCGCGCTCGGCGTGCTCGACCCCGAGCGCGGGCGGCTCACCGAGCTGTTCACGGCCGGGCTCACCGGCGCCGAGCGGGAGCAGCTCGCGGCGCTCCCGGAGGGGTGCGCCGGGGTGCTGGGCGCGCTCGCCGACGGCACGCGGCCACAGCGCTTGGCCGATCTCGGCGACGGCACGCCGCCACCGCGGGTGGCCGATCCCGGCGCCGCCGACCCGCGCTCCTCGGGCGTGCCGCCCGGCCATCCGCCGACGCGCGCGTTCCTGGGCGTCCCCATCCGCGTACACACCGAGGTGTTCGGCAATCTCTGTGTGACCGACTGTGTGACCGACAGGCGCGGGGGCGCGTTCACCGACGAGGATCTGGCGCTGCTGCGGGTGCTCGCCTCGCAGGCGGGGATCGCGATCGGCAACGCGCGGCTGTACGAGACGGCCCGGCGCCGTGAGCGGTGGATCGAGGGCGCCGCCGCCGTCACCACCTCGCTGCTGACCGGCGACACGGCGGCCGACGCGCTGATGACGGTCGCCGAGCGGGCCAGGCTGCTCGCGGACGCGGCGGCCGGGGTGGTGCTCCAGCCCACCC
This sequence comes from Streptomyces sp. NPDC005878, assembly GCF_040629815.1. Classification (NCBI taxonomy): domain Bacteria; kingdom Bacillati; phylum Actinomycetota; class Actinomycetes; order Kitasatosporales; family Streptomycetaceae; genus Streptomyces; species Streptomyces sp. NPDC005878. The sequence continues at coordinate 60,188 of NZ_JBEXWK010000042.1, read as the reverse complement.
CGGAGGGCGGGATGGAGATCGTCGCCGCCTCCGCGCCGGACGACCCCGGCGACATCGTCGGCACCACCATCGCGCCGGGCTCCCCCGTCCTGGTCCAGCTGCTCGGCGGCGAGCCGGTGTTCATCGAGGACTCCGCGACCGACCCGAGGATGACGACCCACGTACGGACGCGGTTCGGGCCGAGCATGATGCTGCCGTTGCAGAGCGGCGGCAAGCTCATCGGCACGCTCGCGCTCCCCCGGCGCCGCGGGGCCGAGCCGTACAGCGCGGTGGACCGGCTGCTGGCCGCGCAGTTCGCCTCGCAGGCGGCGCTCGCGCTCGTCCTCGCCGACGCGCAGCACAACCGGGAGCGGCTCGCGGTGTACGAGGACCGCGACCGTATCGCCCGCGATCTGCATGACCTCGTCGTCCAGCGGCTGTTCGCCACGGAGATGATGCTGGAGTCGACGCGCCAGCGCGCCGCGAAGGCCGCCGGCGACGACACCGACGAGCTGCTCACCCGGGCCGTGGACGAGCTGGACTCCACGATCCAGGAGGTCCGTACCGCCATCTTCGCCCTCCAGCAGCCGCCCGCCGACGCGCCGACGACCGTACGGGGCCGGGTGCTGCGCGAGACGGACGGCGCGGGCGCCCTGCTCGGGTTCCGTCCGTCGGTGCGGTTCGAGGGCGCGGTGGACACGGTCGTCGGCGAACCGGCGGCCGGGCAGCTGGTCGCCGCCCTGCGCACGGCGCTCGCCGCCGCGCACCGCCGCCCGGGCGTCTCCTCCGTCGAGGTCCTGGTGGACGCCACGGCGGTCCTGCCGGACGGGCGCGCGGGGGTCCGCCTGGAGGTCACGGACGACGGGACGGGGAACGGGAGCGGTGATGACGGGGCGCGCGGGACGACGGTGACCTGGCAGTCGCCCGTGTGACCGGCGCTCAGGGCCGGAACGCACTGGCCGTCGCCGGTATGACCGGGGCTCGGAGCCGGGACGCACGGGCTGTTGCCGGTGTGACCGCGGCTCGGAGCCGGGACGCACTGGCCGTCGCCGGTATGACCGCGGCTCAGGGCCCGGACGCCGCGCGCAGCGCGATCCGGGTGTGGGAGTGGGCCGCGCCCGCCTCCCGTTTCAGCCGGCGCAGCAGCCCGTCGAGCGCCGCCGGATCGGCCGCCCTCGCCCGTACGAGATAGTCGTGCTCGCCCGTGACGTGCACGACCTCCGTGATGCCCGGCAGCTTCAGGGCGACCTTCTCGAACTCCTCGTTCGTGGTGTCCAGGCGCAGGGTGACGTCGATGAAGACGACGAGCCCGGCCCCCGCGTCGGCCGTCGGGTCGATGAGGGTGGTGAAGCCCCGGATGACGCCCTCGCGGCGCATCCGCCGCACCCGCTCGGCGGCGGCGTTGGCGCTGAGCCCCACCTTCGTCCCCAGGTCGCGGTACGAGATCCGCGCATCCTCCCGCAGTACGGCGAGGATTTCTCTGTCCAAGCGGTCCATACCGCGATTGTCGCAGTCCGCGCCGATATCCGGCCGCGTACCCGGCGGCCGTGGCCGGACAGTACCCCCATGAGCGAGATGTGGACGACGGCGGTGGCGGGTGCGGCGGCGGGCCTGGGCGTGGCGATGCCGGTGGGCGCGGTCGGGGTGCTACTCGTCCAGCAGGGGATGCGCGACCGGCGCGGCGCGGTCGCGGCGGCCTCGGCGGTGGCGGCCGTCGACTTCGCGTACGCGGCGGTGGCCACGGCGCTCGGCCCGTGGGTGGCGTCGACGCTCGCGGGGGTGGAGGCGTGGGTACGGCTGGTGGCGGCGGGCGTGCTGATGGTGATCGCGGGGCGGGGGCTGTGGGGGTCCCGGGGCCCGGCGACACCCCCGGGACCGGCGGCGGCCGGGGCGAACGGCAGCCGGCACGCCCCCACGGGACCGGTCGCCGGGGCGGACGGCAGCCCGCACGCCCCCACGGAGCGCCTCACCGCACCCGGCGCGCACTCCCCCGCCCCCACGGAGCGCGTCCCCGCCCCCGGCGGCGGCCACTCCCCCGCCCCCGCGGAACCGGCCACCACGGCCACCGCCCCCGGGGCCGTACAGCCGGACGCGACCCCCGCCCGCGTCTTCGTCCGCTTCGCGGCCCTCACCCTCGTCAACCCCACCACGGCCCTCTACTTCACCGCGCTCACCACCGCGCAGGGCAGCACCCTGCACGGCGGCGGCAGCGGGGCCGTGTTCGTCGCGGCGGTGTTCGCCGCCTCCTTCGTGTGGCAGCAACTGCTCGTCGCGGCGAGCGGGTTCGCCGGGGCGCGGATCTCCGAGGCGGCCCGGACATGGACGTTCCGGATCGGCTACGGACTGGTCGCGGCGTACGCGATCAAGGTCGCGCTGCCACTTCCCTGATCGCACCCCCACCCCCTCGCCCCCGCTGCCGCCTCCGTGATCGCGCCACCACCCCCTCGCCCCCACTGCCACCTCCCTCACCGCGCCACCACCCCTCGCCCCCGCTGCCGCCTCCTTGATCGCGGTGCCGCGTAGGGTTTCGCATGGCCCTCCGGGCCGGTGTTCCTGCCTGATCGCCGTCGACTGCGAGGAGCCCTCTCCCGTGTCCCCTCTCCTTCCCGCGCTGCGCACCGCCGACCGCAAGGAAGCCCTGCGGTTCGGCGAGCACTCCCTCACCTACGCGGAACTCGCCGGGGCCGCGGGCGCCCTGGCGGGCCGGCTCGCCGGAGCCGGTCGTGTCGCGGTCTGGGCGACGCCGAGCCCGGAGACGGTCGTCGGGGTGGTGGCGGCGCTGCTGGCCGGGGTCCCGGCCGTACCGCTGAACCCGAAAACGGGCGAGCGCGAACTGGCGCACATCCTGGCGGACAGCGCGCCGACGGCCGTCCTCGCCGCCCCCGACGCGTCGCTTCCGTCCGCGCTGGAGGCGCTGACCAGGATCGACGTACGTACGACGGCGGAGCCGGGCGCGGAGCTCCCGGCCGCCGGACCCGTCCCCGCCGAACCCGACCCCGACGCCCCCGCCTTCGTCGTCTACACCTCCGGCACCACCGGCCCGCCCAAGGGGGCCGTCCTGCCCCGCCGGGCCGTCGCCGTCACGCTCGACGCGCTGGCGGAGGTCTGGGCCTGGACGGACCGGGACGTCCTCGTCCACGCGCTGCCGCTCTTCCACGTCCACGGTCTGATCCTCGGCGTCCTCGGCCCGCTGCGGCGCGGCGGCTCGGTGCGCCACCTGGGCAGGTTCTCGGTGGAGGGCGTGGCCCGCGAGCTGTCGGCGGGGGCGACGATGCTGTTCGGGGTGCCGACGATGTACCACCGGATCGCCGAATCCCTCGACACGGACCGGGAGTTGGCGAAGGCGCTGGCCGGGGCGCGGCTGCTGGTGTCGGGGTCGGCGGCGCTGCCCGTCCACGACCACCGCCGGATCGAGGCGGCGACCGGCCGCACGGTGATCGAGCGGTACGGGATGACCGAGACGCTGATGAACACGAGCGTACGGGTGGACGGCGAGCCCCGGCCGGGAACGGTCGGCGTGCCGCTGCCGGGCGTGGAGCTGCGCCTCGCGGAGGAGTCGGACGGCATCGGCGAGATCCAGGTGCGCGGCCCGCACCTGTTCATCGGTTATCTCAACCGGCCGGACGCCACCGCGGCCGCCTTCACCGAGGACGGCTGGTTCCGTACCGGCGACATGGCGAGCCTGGACGCGGACGGTTACGTACGGATCGTGGGCCGCAGGGCCACCGACCTGATCAAGAGCGGCGGTTACAAGATCGGGGCGGGCGAGATCGAGAACGCGCTGCTCGACCACCCCGCGGTGCGCGAGGCCGCCGTCACCGGTGAGCCGGACGCCGATCTCGGGGAGCGGATCGTGGCGTGGGTGGTCGCCGCCGATCCCCAGGCGCCGCCCTCGGCCGAGGAGTTGGCGGCGCATGTGGCGGGCCAGCTCTCCCCGCACAAACGGCCGCGTACGGTCCGCTTCCTTCAGGCGCTGCCGCGCAACGACATGGGCAAGATCATGAAGCGGGAGCTGGGGAATGGCTGAGCGGCTGACCGCGCGGGCGGCGATCGCGGCGGCCACGTCCGCCTTCACCGAACTGTTCCCCCCGGAGGGCGAGGCCGGCCCGGCGGAGGGCCCGCTCGGCTGGGAGGGGTACGCGGCGTCGAGGGCGCGGGCCGCGGAGCGCACCGGCGAGCAGGAGTCGGTGGTGTACGGCCTGGCGGAGGCGGAAGGCCGGCCGTGCGTCCTGCTGGCCTTCGAGTTCGGCTTCCTCGGCGGGTCGTTGGGGCAGCGTACGGGCGACTGCCTGGAGGCGGCGTACCGGGAAGCTCGGGAGCGGCGGCTGCCGCTGGTGTCGCTGATCGCGACCGGCGGCAGCCGGATGCAGGAGGGCATGGTCGCGCTCACCCAGCTCCAGCGGGTGGCCCGCCAGTCCGCGCTGCTGCGCGCGGCCGGGCTGCCGCAGATCGCGGTCCTGCGCGACCCGACGACCGGCGGCGGCTGGGCCACGCTGGGCGCGGGCGCGGACGTGGTCCTGGCGCTGCCGGGCGCGCAGGTGGGCTTCGCGGGCTCCCGGGTCCGCCCCGCCGACGCGGACCCGGCGGCATACGCGGCCGAGGGGCAGCTCGCGGCCGGGGCGGTGGACGCGGTGGTGCCGGTGGCGGAGCTGCGCGGGGTGCTGGGGAGGTGGCTGGGGCTGCTCTCCGGCGGGGTTCCGGGCGGCCCGGTGGCCCCGGCCGACGTGCCCTCGGCGCTGGGCGGGGCGGGGCTGCCGGGGACGGGCTGGGAGGCGGTCGAGCAGGCGCGGGCCGCGTCCCGCCCCCGGGCGGCCGCCTACCTCGACGCCTACTTCACCCACCGCCTGCCGATCAGCGGGGACCGCTGCGGGGGTGTGGACGCGGGGATGCTGTGCGGGTTCGGGTCGCGGGACGGCCGTACGGTGGCGTACGCGGCCCAGACCGGCACCGCGACCCGCCCCGCGGGCTACCGCACCGCCGCCCGCCTCCTCCACCTGGCCGACCGCCTCGGCGTGCCCGTCCTGACCCTGGTCGACACCCCGGGCGCGGCGAACGACGCGGCGGCGGAACGGGCCGGGCAGGGGGCGGCCGTCGCGGAGTGCTTCGGGGCGGTGGCGGGGGTGGGGGTGCCGGTGACGACGCTGGTGATCGGCGAGGGTGGCTCGGGCGGCGCCCTGGCCCTCGCGTCCCCCGGCCGCACCTGGCTGACCCCGTCGAGCTACTTCTCGGTGATCGCGCCGGAGTTGGCGGCGGCGATTCTGAAGCGGGGGGAGGGCGAAGTCCGGGGGACGGCGGACCAGCTGGGCCTCCGCCCCCAGGACCTGGTACGCCTGGGCCTGGCCCGAGGCGTGATCTCCCCCATCCCGCCCGTTCCCTGAACCCTCCGGGGACTGGGAGCGCCTGGTTCGTCTGCGGACCGTGCTGGCCTGCTCGCGCAGTTCCCCGCGCCCCCACAAGGCCCGGCCGTCGCCTGCGGACCGGCGGGCGGTCGCTCGCGCAGTTCCCCGCGCCCCCACAAGGCCCGGCCGTCATCTGCGGACCGGCGGGTGGCCGCTCGCGCAGTTCCCCGCGCCCCCACAAGGCCCGGCCGTCATCTGCGGACCGGCGGGTGGCCGCTCACGCAGTTCCCCGCGCCCCTTCAGGGGCCTGCCGCAGCCGGAGGACAAGGCTCAGCCCCAGGCTTTTAGGGGCGCGGGGAACTGCGCGACCAGCCCACCCCCGGCCCGCAGACAAACCCCGACCCAAACGGGGCCAGCCCACCCCCGGCCCGCAGACAAACCCCGACCCAAACGGGGCCGGCCCACCACCGGCCCGCAGGTGAGCGGAAACAGCCCGGCGGGGTGCGGGGGCCGCAGGCCCCGGAACGGGGGGGTGCGGGGGCCGCAGGCCCCGGGACGGGGGGGCGGGGGCGTAGCCCCCGGGCACCCCTACGCCTCCGGGTCCCGCGCGTCGTACCGCGCGAACCCCCTCCGCACCACCCCCAACACCCCCACCGCCACCACACACGCCACCCCGCCCCCCACCACCGCGACCCCCGGCGACGCCAGGTCCGCCGTCGTTCCCGCGAGGAAGTCGCCGAGCCGGGGCCCGCCCGCCACCACCACGATGAACACCCCCTGCAACCGTCCCCGCATCTCATCCGGAGCCGCGACCTGGAGCATCGTGTTGCGGAACACCATGGACACCGTGTCCGCGCACCCCGCGACCGCGAGGAAGACCAGGCCCAGCCACAGCTGGCGGGTGAGGCCGAACACCGCGATCGCCGCGCCCCACGCGCCGACCGCCAGCAGGATCGCCAGCCCGTGCCGGTGGACGCGCCCGAGCCACCCCGAGAACACGCCGCCGAGCAGCGCCCCGAGCGCGGGCGCGGCGACCAGAAGGCCGGTGGTGCGGGCGTCACCGCCGTACCAGAGCACCGCGACGGCCGGGAACAGCGCGCGTGGATGCGCGAGGATCATGGCGCAGAAGTCGGTGAAGAACGTCATCCGAAGATTGGGGCGGGTCGCGAGGAAGCGGAAGCCGTCCAGGACGGAGGCCCGCTTCGCGGCCGTACGGTCCCGGTCGGGCAGCATCGACGGCAGCCGCCACATCGCGTACAGCGAGGCGGCGAAGGTGACCGCGTCGATCGTGTACGCCGACTGGTAGCCGGCGAACCCGACGAGCAGACCGCCCAGCATCGGCCCGAGCAGCATCCCGGACGTGAGGGTGATCGAGCCCAGCGCGTTCGCCGCGGCCAGCTGCTCCGGCGGCAGCAGCCGCGGGATCATCGAGGAGCGGGCGGGCGCGTTGAGGGCGGCGCAGACGGACTGGAGCGCGACGATCCCGTACAGGAACCAGACGTGCGCGAAACCGGCGAAGGCGGCACCCGCGAGCCCCGCCGACAGCACCGCGGACCCGGTCGCACTGGCCAGTCCCAGCTTGCGCCGGTCGACGGTGTCGGCGATGGCCCCGCCGTACAGCCCGAACACCATCAGCGGCACCAGCGAGAACAGCCCGACGAGCCCGACGCTGAAGCTGGACCCGGTGATGTCGTACACCTGGAGGGAGATCGCCAGGCTGGTCATCCCCTGGCCGACCCAGGAGATCGTGTTGCCGAACCAGAGCCGCCGGTAGTGCGCCGAGCTGCGCAGCGGCGTGAGGTCGGCGAGTATCCGGCTGCGGCTCCTGGGCGGGGCTTCGGTGTCGGCGGTCACGCGCGATGCTAACCGGCGGGCCCTGGGCCGGCGGGTGACGGGGGGACGTCCACGCGGACGCCCGGCCCCGTCACGGCCGTCGGTCAGATCCGCTCGGCGTGCACGTACGACATCGGGTAGACGATGCGGCCCTTCTCGTCCACGTCGAAGGCGTCCGGGTCGAACGGCAGGGTGCCGCCCGTCTCCTGGCGCTGCTTCTCGAAGTACTCACGGGTGTGGTTGGTGGTGCACAGGCTGTCCTCGATGGCGAGGATCCGCCACTGGCCGTCGAGGTTGGTACGGAAGTTGTCCTTGCTCACCCGCAGCTGCTGGGGCGGCAGGCCGACCAGCTCGGACTCGGCGAAGGCGAACAGGTGCAGCTTGGCGCCGGGCACGGTCACCCGGTGCAGGGCCGCCGCGTACGCGCGGCGCTGCTCGTCGCTGAGCACGTGGTAGAGCCCGTAGTCCAGGACGGTCTCGAAGCCGCCCTCGATCCCCTCGAACTTCGTGGCGTCCGACACCGCGAAGGTCATGTCCAGACCGCGCTCCCGGGCGCGCTCCTGGGCCTGGCCGATGGCGGACGGCGAGAAGTCCAGGCCGGTGACGTCGTGGCCGCGGCTCTTGAGGTGCAGCGAGTTCTGCCCGGTGCCGCACCCGGCGTCCAGCACCTTGCCGTGGAACGCGCCGGACGCCTCCAGGGCCACGACGACGGGCTGCGGCTCGGGGATGTTCCAGGGCGCGAAGTCGAACTTCATCCCCAGCCCCTCCGTCCGCACCTTCCCCGCGTACAGCGGATCGAAGTTGGCGCTGCCCGCCGTGTAGACCTGCTCCGTGCTCACGTGGTGCCTCCCGTTTACGGTCCGCCGAAATCAAGCGATGCGGTCAATCTCCCGGACCCAATCCTCCGGGGACAAGCCCGGGTGGCTGATCAGACGTGCAATATCGGGAACTCCGCGGTTGAACAGGGCTTGACAGGAGAGAGAATTACGGACCGGGGAGGGAAGGGAACGGAATACGGCCGCCCCGCGCCACCGGACCCCCCGCGCCACCGGACGGCCTCGCGCCACGGGACCACCCCGCCGGACGGCCCCGCCCGGGACCCCAGCCCCGGCCCCCCGCCCCGGGACCCCGGTCCGGGGCCCCGGTCCAGCCCGACGCCCTCACCACTCGTGTTGACGCCCGCCCCCGGACACGGAACGTACAGCCCCCACCCGCCCGGACCCGCTCACGCGAAAAAGCCCCGACCACAAAATGGTCGGGGCTCTCTCCCACAGGCGCACCACGCCGCGCCGCAGAGGCGCACTGCGTCGCCCGCGCAGGTTGAAACGTTTCTGCGGAGGGAACGCAGAGTGGGGCGGGTGGGACTCGAACCCACGGCCGACGGATTATGAGTCCGCTGCTCTAACCGGCTGAGCTACCGCCCCTAACGGCGCGTCGCGCACATTTGTGCGCGCCGTCTGCCGCAGCATAGCCGCTCATACGATCTCCTGCCTCGGATGGTCGGCAACGCACGCCCATGAGGACCCCGTCATGCCCGGCGCGGTTCCCCGGGGCATGAAAAAGGACCCTCGAGGGGCCCTTTTCACTGCTCTCCCGACTGGACTCGAACCAGTAACCTGCCGGTTAACAGCCGGCTGCTCTGCCAATTGAGCTACAGGAGACCGAGCTCCCCCGACTGGACTCGAACCAGTAACCTGCCGGTTAACAGCCGGCTGCTCTGCCAATTGAGCTACAGGGGAATGTCTCGTTGCATCGAACGTACCTACCCCGGGTGTCCCCGGGCGGCGTGCGCTCGCTGCGACACATACATTAGCGCAAGCAGGGGGGTGCTCCGCCAATCGGTTCCGCCCCGGGTGATCTCGGGGCTTCGCGGGTAGGCGCAGCACACGACGTCACAGTGACGTCGCCAGACGCCACAGAAGGGTGACCGCCATGCGCTACCGGCTCACGTTCGCCGTCGGACTCGTCGTCGGGTACGTGCTCGGAACCCGGGCCGGACGCGAGCGCTACGAACAGTTGAAGAAGTCCGCCCGCCAGGTCGCCCAGAACCCGGCGGTGCGCAACACCGCGGAGTCGGCCGCGCAGAACGGCCGGGCGTACGCGGGCAAGGCCATCCACGCGGTGACCGAGAAGGTGTCCGACAAGGTCGGGGACAAGGCGCCGAAGTCGATCGCCGACCGGGTGCGCTCGCTGCGCGGACGCGGCCAGGGCGGCGAGGACGACTGGGGCACCAGCAACACCTGACACCGGCGCCCCGCGGGAGCCGGAGGCCACGCGGGGGCCCGGTGGGCCCCCGCGTGATGCAGAATCGTGCGCATGGGGATAGTCGCCGGGCTGGACAGCTCTTCCGCCTTCACACGCATCGTCGTCTGCGACACCGACACCGGTGCCGTCCTGCGGCAGGGGTACGCCCCGCATCCCGTCGATCCCAAGGCCACCGAGGTCGATCCGCAGGCCTGGCTGCTCTCGCTCGGCGAGGCCGCGGCGGGCGGGCTGCTCGAAGGGGTGCAGGCCATCGGGGTCGCCGCCCAGCAGCACGCGCTGATCGCGCTGGACGCCCAGGGCTCCCTCGTACGGGCCGCGCTGACCGGCAACGACAAGCGCGCCCAGGTGGCCGCCGCCGACCTGACCGACGCGCTCGGCGGGCGCGAGGCGTGGGCCAAGGCCGTCGGCAGCGTGCCGCAGGCCGGCCAGGCGGTGGCCAAGCTGCGCTGGCTGGCCCGCAGCGAGCCGGAGGCCGCCCAGCGCACCGCGGCGATCGTCCAGGCACACGACTGGCTGGTGTGGCAGCTGCTGGGCCGCCCGGCCCGCCGTACCACCGACCGCGGGGCCGCCTCCGGCACCGGCTTCTGGTCGGCCGCGACCGGCTTCTACCGCCCCGACCTCGTCGAGCTCGCGCTCGGCCACCACGTGGCGCTGCCCGAGGTGCTCGGCCCCTCCGACGCGGCCGGCACCACCCCCGAGGGACTGCTGATCTCGGCCGGGACCGGCGAGACGATGGCCGCGGCCTTCGGCCTGGGGGTCGGGCCCGGCGACGCGGTCGTCTCGCTCGGGGCCTCGGGTTCGGTCATGGCCGTGCACCACGAGGCGCTGGCCGACCCGGCCGGGATGATTACGTCGTTCGCCGACGCCACCGGCCGCCATCTGCCCGTCGTGCATACGAGCAACGCGGTACGGGCGCTGCGCGGTACGGCGGAGATGCTCGCCGTCGAGAGCCTGGAGGAGCTCTCCGCGCTGGCGCTGAAGTCGACCCCGGGCGCCAGCGGGCTCGTCCTGCTGCCGTATCTGGAGGGCGAGCGCACCCCCCGGCTGCCGCACGCGGCCGGGACGCTCTCGGGGCTGCGGCGCGAGTCGATGAAGCCCGAGCACCTGGCGCGGGCCGCCTTCGAGGGCATGCTCTGCTCGCTCGCGGACGCCCTCGACGTACTGCGCTCGCGCGGGGTCGAGGTGCGCCGGGTCTTCCTGCTCGGCGCCGCGGCCGAGCTGCCGGCCGTGCAGGCGGCGGCGCCGGCGATCCTGGGCACCCAGGTGGTCGTGCCGCAGCCCGCCGAGTACGCGGCGCTCGGCGCGGCCCGGCAGGCGGCCTGGGCGCTCGGCGTCTCGCAGGGCTCCCTCGCGGCGCACACCCCGCCGGCCTGGCAGGGCGCGGCCGCGCAGGTCTTCGAGCCGGGCGAGGAGCTGGCCGTGGGGCAGGCGGTGCGCCAGCAGTACATCGCGACGCGGGACGAGATCCACCCGGGCGCGTTCGACACCGGGGCGTGAGCGGGCGCCCCGATCACCAGGGCACGGAACAAGCCGTACGGGGGATTTTCCGGCGTGTCGTCTTGACTGCGTCGGAGGTCCGTCCTTGACTCATCCTTTTGACTCGCCCTTGGCTTAATCGCTTGAGGTTCCAGGGGTGGAGTGTCGCAAGATGGGGGTCGAACCCCCTCGATCTTGCCGACCCGGAGAGCCTTCACGTGCTCATACGACTCCTGCGGACCCATCTGGTTCCGTACAAGAAACCGATCGCGCTCCTGGTGCTGCTCCAGCTGCTCCAGACCTGCGCGACCCTCTATCTGCCGACCCTGAACGCCGACATCATCGACAACGGTGTCGTCCACGGGGACACCGGCTACATCCTGGAGTTCGGCGGCATCATGATCGCCGTCAGCCTCGTCCAGGTGGTCTGCAATGTCGGCGCCGTCTACTTCGGCGCCCGCACCGCCGCCGCCCTGGGCCGGGACGTGCGGGCGGCCGTCTTCGCGCGGGTGCAGTCGTTCTCCGCGCGCGAGGTCGGCCACTTCGGGGCGCCGTCCCTGATCACCCGGACCACCAACGACGTGCAGCAGGTCCAGATGCTGACGCTGATGTCGTTCACGCTGATGGTGTCGGCGCCGATCATGTGCGTGGGCGGCATCGTCATGGCGCTCGGCCAGGACGTGCCGCTGTCGGCGGTGCTGCTCGCCGTGGTGCCGGTGCTGGGCATCTGCGTCTCGCTGATCGTAAGGAAGATGCGGCCGCTGTTCCGCACCATGCAGACCCGTCTGGACACGGTGAACCGTGTGCTGCGCGAGCAGATCACCGGCAACCGCGTGATCCGGGCGTTCGTGAAGGACGACTACGAGAAGGGCCGCTTCAAGGGCGCCAACACCGAGCTGACCGACGTCTCGCTCGGCACCGGCCGGCTGATGGCGCTGATGTTCCCCACCGTGATGACGGTGGTGAACGTCTCCTCGGTGGCCGTGGTGTGGTTCGGCGCCCACCGGATCGACGACGGCTCCCTCCAGATCGGCCAGCTGACCGCGTTCCTCACGTATCTGATGCAGATCGTGATGGCCGTGATGATGGCCACCTTCATGTTCATGATGGTGCCGCGCGCCGAGGTCTGCGCCGAGCGCATCGAGGAGGTCCTCGGCACCGACAGCAGCGTGGTGCCGCCGAAGGCCCCCGTGCGCGAGCTGCGCCGCAGCGGCCATCTGGAGGTCCGCGGCGCCGACTTCACGTACCCCGGCGCCGAGGAGTCCGTCCTGAAGGGTGTGGACCTGGTGGCCCGCCCCGGCGAGACCACCGCGGTCATCGGGTCGACCGGCAGCGGCAAGTCCACGCTGCTCGGGCTCGTACCGAGGCTGTTCGACGTGACGGGCGGCTCGGTCCTGGTGGACGGCGAGGACGTGCGCGGGATCGATCCCGTCCTGCTCGCCAAGACGGTGTCGATGGTGCCGCAGAAGCCGTACCTCTTCTCCGGGACGGTGGCGACCAATCTGCGGTACGGCAATCCCGACGCCACCGACGAGGAGCTCTGGCACGCCCTGGAGGTCGCCCAGGCGAAGGAGTTCGTCGGCAGGCTGGAGGGCGGGCTCAACGCGCCGATCGCGCAGGGCGGCACCAATGTCTCCGGCGGCCAGCGCCAGCGGCTCGCCATCGCGCGGACCCTGGTGCAGCGCCCGGAGATCTACCTCTTCGACGACTCGTTCTCGGCGCTCGACTACGCCACCGACGCGGCCCTGCGGGCGGCGCTGCTGCGCGAGACGCGCGAGGCGACCGTCGTCATCGTGGCCCAGCGGGTCTCCACGATCCGCGACGCCGACCGGATCGTCGTCCTGGACGAGGGCCGGGTCGTCGGCACCGGCCGCCACCACGAGCTGATGGCCGAGAACGAGACGTACCGGGAGATCGTGCTCTCCCAGCTGACGGAGGCCGAGGCGGCATGAGCGGAAACATGGCCCGGATGATGGGCCAGGGCGACGGCAAACGCTCGATGGACTTCAAGGGTTCCTCGAAGCGGCTGCTCAGGCAGCTCGCGCCGGAGAAGGGCACGCTCTGGGTGATGCTCGTGGCCGCGGTGCTCAGCGTGGCGCTCTCGGTGGTCGGGCCCAAGATCCTCGGCAAGGCGACCGACCTGGTCTTCGCGGGCGTCGTCGGCCGGCAGATGCCGGACGGGACGACCAAGGAGCAGGCGCTTCAGCGGCTGCGCGACAAGGGCGACGGCTCGCTCGCCGACATGCTCTCCGGGGTCCACTTCACCCCCGGCCACGGCATCGACTTCGGCGAGGTCGGCCGGGTGCTGCTGGTGGCGCTCGCGGTGTACGTGGGCGCGGGACTGCTGATGCTGGTGGCGACCCGGCTCTCCAACCGGGCGATCAACCGTACGGTGTTCCGGATCCGCGAGCAGGTGCAGGCGAAGCTGTCGAGGCTGCCGCTGTCGTACTTCGACCGCGCCAAGCGGGGCGAGGTGCTCAGCCGGGCGACCAACGACATCGACAACATCTCGCAGACGATGCAGCAGACGATGGGGCAGCTCATCAACTCGCTGCTGACCATCGTCGGCGTGCTGGCGATGATGTTCTGGATCTCGCCGCTGCTGGCCCTGGTGGCGCTGGCGACCGTACCGCTGTCGGTGTTCGTCGCGACGAGGATCGGCAAGCGGTCGCAGCCGCAGTTCGTGCAGCAGTGGAAGACCACGGGCCGGCTCAACGCGCACGTGGAGGAGATGTACACCGGGCACACCCTGGTGAAGGTCTTCGGGCGTCAGGAGGAGTCGGCGCGGCAGTTCGACGAGCAGAACGACGCGCTGTACGAGGCCGGGTTCCGGGCGCAGTTCAACAGCGGGGTGATGCAGCCGCTGATGATGTTCATCTCGAACCTGAACTACGTGCTGGTCGCGGTGGTCGGCGGACTGCGGGTCGCCTCGGGCGCGCTGTCGATCGGCGATGTGCAGGCCTTCATCCAGTACTCGCGGCAGTTCTCCATGCCGCTCACCCAGGTCGCCTCGATGGCGAACCTGGTGCAGTCGGGCGTCGCCTCCGCCGAGCGGATCTTCGAGCTGCTGGACGCGGACGAGCAGGAGCCGGACGCGGAGTCGGCCGAGCGGCCGGTGGAGCGGCGCGGCGCGGTGACCCTGGAGAAGGTGGCGTTCCGGTACGACCCGGAGAAGCCGCTGATCGAGGACCTGTCGCTGAAGGTCGAGCCCGGGCAGACGGTCGCGATCGTCGGCCCGACGGGCGCGGGCAAGACGACGCTGGTCAACCTGCTGATGCGGTTCTACGAGGTGACGGACGGGCGGATCACCCTGGACGGGGTGGACGCGGCCCGGATGTCGCGCCGGGAGCTGCGCTCGGGCATCGGGATGGTGCTCCAGGACACCTGGCTGTTCGGCGGCACCATCGCGGACAACATCGCGTACGGCGCGGACCGGCCGGTGACCCGCGAGGAGATCGAGGAGGCGGCCCGGGCGGCGCACGCGGACCGGTTCGTCCGGACGCTGCCGGACGGGTACGACACGGTGATCGACGACGAGGGCACGGGGGTGAGCGCGGGCGAGAAGCAGCTGATCACCATCGCGCGGGCGTTCCTGTCCGACCCGGTGATCCTGGTCCTCGACGAGGCGACGAGTTCGGTGGACACCCGCACCGAGGTACTGATCCAGAAGGCGATGGCGCGGCTGGCCCACGGGCGGACGTCGTTCGTGATCGCCCACCGGCTCTCCACGATCCGGGACGCCGACGTCATCCTGGTCATGGAGAACGGCGCCCTCGTGGAGCAGGGCACGCACGACGAACTGCTGGCCGCCGAGGGCGCGTACGCACGGCTGTACGCGGCGCAGTTCGCGCAGGCGGTGGCGGAGGTCGACTAGGCCGTTCCGGCGCCGGGCGGTCCCGGCGCCGGGGCTCAGTCCAGGTAGCCCCGCAGCTGGTCGGCGAAGGCGTGGTCGCGGAGTTTGTTCAGCGTCTTGGACTCGATCTGGCGGATGCGTTCGCGGGTGACGCCGAAGATGCGGCCGATCTCCTCCAGCGTGCGCGGGCGCCCGTCGGCGAGCCCGTAGCGCAGCTGGACCACCTTGCGTTCGCGCTCGCCCAGCGTGGACAGCACGGCCTCCAGGTGCTCGCGCAGCAGCAGGAAGGCCGCCGACTCCACGGGGGACGCCGCGTCGCCGTCCTCGATCAGGTCGCCGAGCGCCACGTCGTCCTCCTCGCCCACGGGCGCGTGCAGCGAGACCGGCTCCTGGGCGAGCCGGAGCACCTCGCTCACGCGCTCGGGCGGCAGGTCGAGGTGGGCGGCGACCTCCTCGGGCGTCGGCTCGTAGCCGCGCTCCTGGAGCATCCGGCGCTGCACCCGCACCACGCGGTTGATCAGCTCGACCACATGGACGGGGACGCGGATGGTGCGGGCCTGGTCGGCCAGCGCGCGGGACATGGCCTGACGGATCCACCACGTCGCGTACGTGGAGAACTTGTAGCCGCGCGCGTAGTCGAACTTCTCGACCGCGCGGATCAGCCCGAGGTTGCCCTCCTGCACCAGGTCGAGCATGGTGAGCCCGCGCCCCACATAGCGCTTGGCGACGGAGACGACCAGACGCAGGTTCGCCTCGATCAGCCGGCGTTTGGCCATCCGGCCCATGACGACCAACCTGTCGAGGTCCACGGCGAGTTGGGAGTCGGGGTCCGGGGTGCCGGCGAGCTTCTCCTCGGCGAACAGACCCGCTTCCACCCGGCGCGCCAGCTCCACCTCCTCCGCGGCGGTGAGCAGCGGGATGCGCCCGATCTCGCGCAGGTACTGGCGGAACAGGTCGGAGGAGGGACCGCCGGTGTCGGCGCGCCCCGGCACCCGCTCGGGCGGCTCGGGCACCTCCACCACGTCGTCGACGAGTTCGACGGGGGGCGTTTCGGTCTCGGGGTGGAGCACGGCCCGGGTCTGCGGGGGCACGGTGGCCACGACGTCGTTGTCGGTCAGGGTCTGGGTCTGCACGGGGGCGACCTCCAGGGTGATCGCTGCCGGATCGGGGGCGTGCGGCAGCGGGACGGGGGCGGCCGGGCCGCTGTCCGTCCCGTACACGATGAGCGGATCCGCGGGGGTGTGGTACCCACCTTCGGTGGGCCGGCCGCGCTCCGAGGACTCAGGCACCGCACCCCAGTGTGGGGTAAGACACATCTCCGCCACGAGGGGCGTGCGGTGACTTTTTGAAGCCGGTCCGTGACCGGGCGGTTACCGCGGTGACAGCGGGAAGCGGCTCGCGCCGCGCTGCCACGGGACCGGGTACCCCGCGGCGGCGGGGTCAGTCCGGGCGGGCGCGCCCCAGGGGCCGCGCCCGGCGCTCAGAGGGCTTCCGCGCCCCGGTTGCGCAGCGCCTGGCCGTACTGCTGGAGGACCCACAACTCGTTCTGTACGGCGGCCAGTCGCTCGGGGTCGCCGTTCTGCCCGAGGCGGGCCAGGGTGCCCTGGATGTCGAGGAGGCGGCGGTCGACGGCGCGGCGGCGGACGGCGACGAGCTGCTCGCCCGCGTACGCCTCGTCGACCACGCGGGCGTGGACCGCCTCCACGGCGAGCTCGGTGACCAGGGCGCGCACGGTGTCGTTGGGCGCCGACTCCATGACGGCCTGGAGGTAGTCGGAGGGGGCGTCCGTGGCGCCGCCGGCCTCCATGATGCACTGGCGCACCGCCGCGTACGGCGGGGCCGTGAACTCGTCCACCCCGTACGCGTCGAAGGCCGGGGAGACCAGGTGCGGGTGCTGGAGGGCGAGCTTGAGGAGCTCGCGCTCGGTGCGGTGGGCGGGGCTGCGCAGGTTCAGGGCGGGCCCGGAGGCGGCGGCCGGGGCCCGCACCTCCCCGTACGGGCGGCCGCGGTCCGGGGCCGGGCCCTTGCCGCCGCGGTCGCGGGCCCAACGGGCCAGCTGGGCCACGCGCTTGACGACGAACTGGGTGTCCAGGATGCCGAGGATGCCGGCCAGCTGGACGGCCACCTCGTGCTGGGAGGCGACGTTCTTGATGCGGGCGACGATCGGGGCGGCCTCGTCGAGGGCGGCGGCGCGGCCCGCCGGGGTCTCCAGGTCGTAGCGCTGGACGATCTGGCGGATGGCGAACTCGAAGAGCGGGGTGCGGGGCTGGACCAGGTCCGCGACCGCCTCGTTGCCCTTGGCCAGGCGCAGTTCGCAGGGGTCCATGCCGTCGGGGGCGATGGCGATGTAGGTCTCGGCGGCGAACTTCTGGTCGTCCTCGAAGGCGCGCAGGGCGGCCTTCTGGCCCGCCGCGTCACCGTCGAAGGTGAAGATCACGCGCGCGCTGCCGTTGTCCATCAGGAGGCGGCGCAGGATCTTGATGTGGTCGCCGCCGAAGGCCGTGCCGCAGGTGGCGATGGCGGTGGTGACGCCGGCGAGGTGACAGGCCATCACATCGGTGTAGCCCTCGACGACCACGGCGCGGCTGGACTTGGCGATGTCCTTCTTGGCCAGGTCGATCCCGTACAGGACCTGCGACTTCTTGTAGATCGCGGTCTCGGGGGTGTTGAGGTACTTGGGGCCGTTGTCGTCGTCGCGGAGCTTGCGGGCGCCGAAGCCGACGACTTCGCCGGAGACGTCGCGGATCGGCCACATCAACCGGCCGCGGAAGCGGTCGATGGGGCCGCGGCGGCCCTCCTGGGAGAGCCCGGAGAGGGTCAGCTCCTTGTCGCTGAAGCCCTGGCCGCGCAGGAAGCGGGTGAGGTGGTCCCAGCCGGCCGGGCTGTAGCCGACGCCGAAGTGCGCGGCGGCGGCCTGGTCGAAGCCGCGCTCGGCGAGGAACTTGCGGCCGATCTCGGCCTCGGGGCTGGTGCCGAGCTGCTCGATGTAGAACTGTGCGGCGACGCGGTGGGCCTCGACCAGGCGGATGCGCTCGCCGCGCTGGTGGGAGGGGTTGTAGCCGCCCTCCTCGTACCGCAGGGTGATGCCGGCGGTGGCGGCCAGGCGCTCGACGGCCTCGGAGAACGACAGGTGGTCGATCTTCCGGACGAAGGCGATCGTGTCGCCGCCTTCCTGGCAGCCGAAGCAGTGGAAGAGGCCCTTGCTGGGGCTGACCTGGAAGGACGGGGACTTCTCGTCGTGGAAGGGGCACAGGCCCTTGAGGTTGCCGCCGCCCGCGTTGCGCAGCTGGAGGTACTCGGACACGACGGCGTCGATCGGGACCGCGTCCCGGACCGCCTTCACGTCGTCATCGTTGATCCTGCCCGCCACGCGGCAAGTCTACGGTGCGGGGAGGACAGTGCCGGCGGTCGCCGGGGCGGGGGGCCCGGGTGCCTGTCGGGCCCCCGGCCCCCTCGCCGCCCGGCCGGGGGTCCGGGGGTTGCCCCCGTGGGACACCGCCGGTGCGGAGAGGACAGTCCCGGGTGCCCGCCAGGCCCCCGGCCCCCTCGCCGCCCGGCCGGGGGCGGGCGGCTCGGGGTCGAATGTCAGGGCCTGGTCACGTCGCCCAGGGGGATCGACGGGTCCGCCAGGCGGTCCGGGTCGACCTGGACGCCCTTCGTTCCCGCCCTGATCAGGTCCTGGATCGCCTCTGTGACGTCCCACACGTTCACGTTCATCCCCGCCAGCACCCGGCGCTCGCGCAGCCAGAAGGCGATGAACTCGCGCTTGCCCGCGTCGCCCCTGAGCACCACCTGGTCGTAGCTGCCGGGGGGCGCCCAGCCCGAGTACTCCAGGCCCAGGTCGTACTGGTCGGAGAAGAAGTACGGCACCCGGTCGTAGGCGGTCTCCTGGCCCAGCATCGCGCGCGCCGCGGCCGGGCCGCCGTTGAGGGCGTTGGCCCAGTGCTCCACCCGCAGCCGGGTGTCCAGCAGCGGGTGGTGGGCCGCGGCCACGTCGCCCGCGGCGAAGACGTCCGGGTCGGAGGTGCGCAGCGAGGCGTCGACCGCGACCCCACCGCCGTGGGCGCGGTCGACGAGGGCGAGCCCGGCGGCCTCGGCGAGCGCGGTGCGCGGGGCCGCCCCGATCGCGGCGAGCACGTCGTGCGCCGGGTGCTCCTCGCCGTCGTCGGTGCGGGCGGCGAGGACCATGCCGTCCTGGCCGACGATCTCGGTGAGCCGCGCGCCGAAGTGGAAGCGGACGCCGTGCTCGGCGTGCAGCTCGGTGAAGATCTGGCCGAGCTCGGGCCCGATGACCTGGTGCAGCGGGGTCTGCTCGGGCTCGACGACGGTGACCTCGGCGCCGTAGCCGCGCGCGGCGGCGGCGACCTCCAGGCCGATCCAGCCCGCCCCGGCGATCACCAGGTGGCCGTTGTCGCGGCCGAGGGCCTTGAGGGTGTTGCGCAGCCGCTCGGAGTGGGCGAGGCGGCGCAGGTGGTGGACGCCGGCGAGGTCGGTGCCGGGGATCTCCAGGCGGCGCGGCTCGGAGCCGGTGGCGAGGAGCAGCTTGTCGTAGCCGATGACGGTGCCGTCGCCCAGGCGGACGGTCCTGGCCTCGCGGTCGATGGCGGTGACGGTCTGGCCGAGGTGGAGTTCGATGTCGTTCTGCGCGTACCAGCCGGGTTCGTGGACGAAGACGCCGTCGCGTTCCTCCTTGCCGGAGAGGAAGCCCTTGGACAGGGGAGGCCGTTCGTAGGGGTGCTCCCGCTCGTCGCCGATGAGGATCACCCGGCCGTTGAACCCCTCGGCGCGCAGGGTCTCGGCGGCCTTGGCCCCGGCCAGTCCTCCACCGACAATGACAAATGTCCGGTCTGCGTCGACCACTTGATGCCTCCTCGTTGCTCAACCGCCATCTGCGAGCGTCCCGCACGGAGCGTGATGGGGGAAGAGGGCTTGCTCCGTTGGGGGCGCCGAGTGGCCGGGCTTGATCGGTGCGTCATACGTACGGAAATGCGATGGGACGACGGGGATGCGGCGGCGTGCGGCGCCGGAAAGGCCGCTCCACCGCGGCTCAGCGGGGCGGCATGGCGAGTCTGGCGTGCAGGGAGAGGGCCGCCGCGTCCGTCAGGGACCCGATCTGGTCGACGATCACGCGTTGCCGGGCGCGGTCGTCACCGGCCGCGGCGAAGAGCGCGCGGAACTGCGGGTCGAGCCCGTCCGCCGGAGCGCGCGCCGTGAGCGCTTCGGCCAGTTCGGCCAGAATGACGCGCTGGTCGGCGCGGAGCCGCTCCTGCTCGTCACGCTGCATCACATAGCGGACCGCCACCGCCTTGAGCACCGCGCACTCGTTGCGCGCGGCGCGCGGCACCACCAGCTCCGCCCCGTACCTGCTCAGCCGGCCCGAGCCCCAGCGCTCGCGGGTCGCGCCCTCGGCGGCCAGGCAGAACCGGCCGATGAGCTGGCTGGTGGCGTCCTTGAGGCGGGCCTGGGCGACCGCCGAGCCGTCGTACCCGTGCGGCCACCACTCCTCGTCCATCAGCCGGTCCAGCGCGTCCGCCAGCTCCTGCGGGTCGGTGCCGGACGGCACGTACCGCCCGATCGCCACGCGCCAGATGTCCTCGCGCTCGGGCTCGGAGAAGAGCAGGTTGGGGTCGATGTGCCCGGCGTGCAGCCCGTCCTCGAAGTCGTGGACGGAGTACGCCACGTCGTCCGCCCAGTCCATGACCTGGGCCTCGAAGCAGGTGCGGCCGGGCACGGCTCCCTGGCGGACCCAGTCGAAGACCGGCAGGTCGTCCTCGTAGACCCCGAACTTCGCGGACTGCGGGTCGGTGGGGTGGCCGCCGCGCGGCCAGGGGTACTTGGTGGCCGCGTCCAGGGCGGCCCGGGTGAGGTTGAGGCCGACGCTGACCGGCTCGCCGCTCTGCTCGTCGCGCACGAAGCGCTTGGGTTCGAGGCGGGTGAGCAGGCGCAGCGACTGGGCGTTGCCCTCGAAGCCGCCGCAGTCCTTGGCGAAGTCGTTGAGCGCCTGCTCGCCGTTGTGCCCGAAGGGCGGGTGGCCCATGTCGTGCGCGAGGCAGGCCGCCTCGACGAGGTCGGGGTCGCAGCCGAGCGCGGCGCCGAGCTCACGGCCGACCTGGGCGCACTCCAGGGAGTGGGTGAGCCGGGTGCGCGGGCTGGCGTCCCAGAGGCGGCCGGTCTCGCCGGGCGTCACGACCTGCGTCTTGCCCGCGAGCCGGCGCAGGGCGCCGGAGTGCAGCACGCGCGCGCGGTCGCGCTGGAAGGCGGTGCGGCCCGGCCGTTTGTCCGGCTCGGCGGCCCACCGCTCGACGTCGGTCGACTCGTACCCGGGGTGGTGTGCTGCGATGCCTTCCATGCACCGACAGTAAACGGAACCACTGACAAGCGGGGCGGCGCGGGGGTTCAGGCCGTGGCGAGTTCGCGGGGCGCGGCGGTGAACGGGGCTCCGGCGAGCGCCTGGTCGTAGCGGTGCAGGACGAGACGGGCGACGGCCGGGTGGGCGCCGAGCGGGGCGGCGGCGACCCCGCGCGCGTGGGCGGCGCTCTGCGTGGCGAACCGGCCGGGCGCGGTGAAGTACGAGGCGATCGCGACCCGGTGACGGCCGCGCGCGGCGAGCGCCCGCAGGGCGTCGGGGACGGTGGGGGCGGCGGCCGAGGCGTAGGCGGGCATCACCGGTACGCCGAGGCGGTCGGCGAGCAGCGCGGCGGTGCGGCGGGTGTCGGCGGCCGACTCGGGGTCGCGCGATCCGGCCCCGGCGAGCACCACCGCCCGCCCGCCCCGCGCGCGCGGGTCGTCGTCCCACCCGGCCTCGACGAGCCGTTCGTACAGCGCCTCGACGAGCAGCGGGTGCGGGCCGAGCGGCCGGGCGATACGGGTGCGCAGCCGCGGGGCGCCGGCGGCGGCGGCCGGGATGTCCTGCTTGACGTGGTAGCCGCGGCTCAGCAGCAGCGGTACGAGAACGGCGTCGACGGTGGCGTTGGCGTCGACGGTGTTGGCGTCGGTGGCGGTGTCGCCGTGCCCGGCGGCGAGTGCGGCGAGGGTGTCGGGCAGCGCGGGCTCGTCGATCTCGATGTGGCCGAGCCGCACGTCGAGTCCGGGACGCAGGTCGCGGACCAGGTCGAGCAGGGCGGTGACGGTGCGCAGGGCCCTGGGGTCGCGGCTGCCGTGGGCGACGGCGACCAGGGTGGGCCGGGAGGTCGTGGGCATCGGCTTGCGGCTCCCGTTCAGTCGTACGTGGCTGAGCCGCCGCCCGGGCGGGGCGGGCGGGCGGTGCGACGGGTCCGGGTCCGGTATCCGGGGGCCGGAATCCGTATCCGTATCCGTCCGGGTATCCGTCTCGTATCCGCCCCCTTCTCCGTCGTAGACCGATCCTGCCGGGCCCACATTGCCATGGCGTTGCGTCGTGGTGACGAGTGTTTTCCGCCGCCTCACTGGGGCGGGGCGCGCGCAGGGATCTCGGCGGAAGTTCGCCGAGACCTCGGCGGGATCTCGCGCGAAGGGGCGCGGGGGCAGAACCGCGCGCCCCCTCCCCCGCGTCCGACCACCCGTAACGCCGTCGCCGGACCGTCGATCCCAGGGGGACCCCATGCGCCTGCCGCGCCTTCGCGTACGGATCGCTCTGCCGCGTACCCGCACGGGGCAGCGGCGTGCCGTGCAGGCCGTCGCGGCGCTGTGCACGCTGGCCCTGTCGCCCGCCGCGTGGATGTTCACGGCCGCCGACGGCAAGATCGGCACGGTGGCGCGGGCGCCCGCGTCCGGCGTCGCGGTGGTGTTCGGGGCCGGGCTCTGGCAGGGCGAGCCGTCGCCGTACCTGGCGCACCGCCTCGACGCGGCCGTCGAGCTGTACCGGGCCGGAAAGGTCAGGGCGGTCCTGGTGACCGGGGACAACGGGCGGCCCGAGTACGACGAGCCGGACGCCATGCGCGCCTACCTGGTGCGGCACGGCGTCCCGGACGGACGGGTGGTCAGCGACTTCGCCGGCTTCGACACCTGGGACTCGTGCGTACGCGCCAGAAAGATCTTCGGGGTGGAGCGGGCGGTGCTGGTGAGCCAGGGGTTCCACATCCGGCGGGCGGTGGCGCTGTGCGAGGCCGCCGGGGTCGACTCCTACGGGGTCGCGGTGGACGCCGTGCACGACGCCACCTGGTACTACGGCTCCACCCGGGAGGTGTTCGCGGCGGGCAAGGCCGCCCTGGACGCCGCCTTCAAACCCGGTCCGCGCTTCCTCGGGCCGAAGGAGAACGGGGTGGCGCGGGCGCTGGCCGACGGGGGCTGAGCCAGTCGCCGCCGGGCAGCGGGGTGCCGTACTCGCGCAGTTCGCGGGCGAGCGGGGCCGCTGCCAGGTACACCCAGGCGCGGGCCGCCGTGCCGTCCGGCAGCTCGACGGTCCGCTCCTCGCGGTCGTACAGGTTGCGGGGGTCGCCCGGCCCGCGATACTCCTCCAACTGGTCCAGTACGCGCAGGACTTCGGGGTACGCCTCGGGGCGCGGGGTGATCAGCGCGCCGGTGACGACGCCGTCGCCCCGTACCGCGTACGGATAGCCGGGCCCCTCGTACAGCACCGCTCCCGGCAGCCGCGCGGGCGCCTCGTGGGCGGTGCGGCCGGCCAGCAGCAGCCGGTGGTAGCGCTCGCCGGGGCGCAGGGTGCCGTAGACGAAGAACGGCAGGGCGGGGGCGGGGGCGGGGGTGGCCGGGGCGTCGGCCCTCACGCCGTCTCCGCCGCGAGCCAGGCCAGGTAGTCGGCGCTGCCGCGCACCGCGGGGGTCGCGATGATCTCCGGGGTGTCGTAGGGGTGGGCGGCGAGCAGGTGGCGCTCCAGGTCCGGGTACCGCGCGGCGGCCGTCTTGAACTGGACCCGCCACTCCTCGGCGGTCTCGACGGTGCCCTGCCAGCGGTAGACGGAGGTCATCGGGCCGGTGATCTGCGCACAGGCGGCGAGACGGGCCTCGACCGCGCCCCGGGCGAGGGTGTCCGCTGCGGCGCGGCTGTCGATCATGGTCAGGACGGTCAGGCACTCGGGGGGTGTCACGGGGGGCTCCTTCGGGGTGCGGGGGGCTTCGGCGGCCTTGCCGGTCCGCCGACGGACGGCTGCGGCTGTGCATGCGCACGGCTGTTACCAGTGTCCCGGGTGCGGGGTGCGGGGTGCCGGGTGCCGGGTGCCGGGTTGATCGTGGCTGATCGCGCAGTTCCCCGCGCCCCTAGGGGGACCACCGTCCATGCTGCGACGACCACCCCCCTGCGGACCGTGGACGGCTGAGCGCGCAGTTCCCCGCGCCCCTGGGGGGGGACCACCGTCCATGTTGCGACGACCACCCCCCTGCGGACCGTGGACGGCTGAGCGCGCAGTTCCCCGCGCCCCTACAAGCCCGTGGCCGAGCCAACCAGTCAGGATGCGCCGACCCCCCTAAGGGGCGCGGGGAACTGCGCGACCAGCCGCCCGCGGTCCGCAGCCGAACACCCCACAGCCGCCCCACCTCCCAGGGGCGCGGGGAACTGCGCGAGCAACCCACCACAACTGGCACCCAAACAAGCCCGGCCCACCCGAACCAAACACCCCCCACGCACCACACCCCCCAAGGGGCGCGGGGAACTGCGCGACCAGCCGCCCGCGGTCCGCAGCCGAACACCCCACAGGCGCCCCCACCTCCCAGGGGCGCGGGGAACTGCGCGAGCAACCCACCACCCACCCGCACCCGAACAAGCCCGCCCCACCCCGCCCCCCCCAGGGGCGCGGGGAACTGCGCGAGCGGCCATCCACCTCCCGCAGCCGAAACACCCCGGGCAACACCCCACCCCCCACTTCACCCCGCCCCGCGGAGCGCCCCGCCCCCGCGGAGCACCCCGGCCCTATGGACAGCCCTGTCATGTCCCCCTAAAACTGATGCGGCATCAGCTTTACCCGAGCCGACCGACCCCCCATGACCGAGGAGCCCGATGAGACCGACACGGAACGCATCGCGCCTCACCACCGCCGGGATAGCCGTCGCGGCCGGCGCCATGATCGCCGCCGCGCTCGCCCCCGCCTCCGCCGTGGCCGAACCCCGGCCGCACGTCCCCGTCCGGGACGCCGCGGTCCAGGCCGCGGACAGCGCGGTCACGGCCCACGCCGCCGCGCTCGCCGTGACCGCCGCCCAGGGCACGTCCGTACGGGACGTGATCACGGACGCCGACGGCAGCAGGCATGTGCGCTACGACCGTACGTACCGCCAACTGCCCGTGCTCGGCGGCGACTTCGTCGTCCACCTCGCCCCCTCCGGCGCCTACCGCGGCGCCGACCGCGCCGTGGCCAACGACCTCTCCGTCCCGACCGTGACCCCGGCGCTCTCCGCGCCCCGCGCCGCGAGCCTCGCCTCCGCCGAGGTGCGCGCGGCCCACCCGGGCATGAAGGGGCTGACCGCCAGGCCGGAGCTCGTCGTGGACGCCCTGCACGGCGCCCCGAAGCTGGCCTGGCGGACCCGGACGGCCGGCCGGGACTCCAAGGGCAACCCCGTCGCGCGCGTGGTGCTCACCGACGCCCGCACCGGCGCCGCGATCGACGCCTGGGACGCCATCGAGACCGCGACCGGCGACGGCCAGTCCCTCTACAGCGGCACCGTGGCCCTGGAGACCACGCTGTCCGGGACCACGTACCAGCTCAAGGACCCCACCCGCGGCAACACCTACACCGGTGACGCCCAGAACAAGACGGACCTGTGCTTCTTCGGCATCTGCTTCGTGCGGGCGCCCGCCGTCCTGTTCACCGACGCCGACAACCACTGGGGCAACGGCGCCAACACCGACCGCGCCACGGCCGCCGTGGACGCGCAGTACGGCACCAACACGACCTGGGACTACTACAAGAACGTCCACGGCCGCAACGGCATCGCCGGCGACGGGAAGGGCTCGTACAACCGCGTCCACTACGGCAGCAACTACAACAACGCCTTCTGGGACGACAGCTGCTTCTGCATGACGTACGGCGACGGCGACGGCACCACCTTCGGGCCGCTCGTCGCCCTCGACGTCGCGGGGCACGAGATGTCGCACGGCGTCACGTCCAAGACCGCCGCCCTCACCTACAGCGGTGAGTCCGGCGGCCTCAACGAGGCCACCAGCGACATCATGGGCACCATGGTCGAGTGGTACGCGGGCAACTCCGCCGACCAGGGCGACTACCTCATCGGCGAGAAGATCGTGAAGCCGGGCTTCGGCAAGCCGGCCCTGCGCTTCATGGACAAGCCGTCCACGGACACCAAGTCGGCGGACTGCTGGTACTCGGGCGTCGGCAACCTCGACGTCCACTACTCCTCCGGCGTCGCCAACCACTTCGCCTATCTGCTCTCCGAGGGCAGCGGCGCCAAGGTGATCAACGGCGTCTCGTACAACAGCCCCACCTGCAACGGCTCCACGGTCTCCGGCATCGGCCACGACAAGGTCGGCAAGATCTGGTACCGGGCCCTGACCGTCTACATGACGTCCTCCACCAACTACGCGGCCGCCCGCACGGCGACCCTGAACGCGGCGAAGGACCTGTACGGCAGCGGCAGCGCGGAGCAGAACGCGGTCGCCGCCGCCTGGTCGGCGGTCGCCGTCGGCTGAACCCGGCGCCCGTTCCCGTCCGTACGCCGCGCTCAGGCGGCGTACGGACGGGTCTCCTTGGCGTCCCGCAACGTCCTGCCCCACCAGGCGAGCTGGTCCAGCAGCCGCTTGACGGCGGCCTCGGGGCCGCTGGGCTCGACCAGTTCGCCGTCCGGCCCGAACAGCCCGTGGGCGTGGTGGAGGCTGACGGTGTCCCGGACCGTGACCGCGTGCATCTCGGCGAAGACCGTACGCAGGTGCTCGACCGCCCGCAGGCCCCCCGACATCCCTCCGTAGGAGACGAAGCCGACCGGCTTGGCCTGCCACTGGACGAAGTGCCAGTCGATGAGGTTCTTCACCGAGGCCGGGAAGGAGTGGTTGTACTCGGGGGTGAGGACCAGGAAGGCGTCCGCCGCGGCGAGCTTCGGCGTGACGGTGTCGAGGACCGCCCGGACCGGCGGCGCCGGTTCGTACGAGATCGAGGTCGGCAGCCGGTCCTCGGCGAGGTCGACCACCTCCACGTCGAAGTCGTCGCGCTCGTGCAGCCGGGCGAGCAGCCACCGGCCGACGACGGGGCCGAAGCGCCCCTCGCGGTCGGAGCCGAGGACGACGGTGAGGCGCAGGGAGGCGGGGCGGGGGGCGGTGGGCTCCGCGTGGGGAACGGTGGTGAGGTCCATGCGGAGGAGCCTCACACCTCGACTTAGCTTGAGGTCAAGCCCGGTTTACGGTGGGCCCATGACGAGCCCCCATGTCGAGATCAACGGCCTTCCCGCCGACGCGGAGAATCTCCGTATCCCCGCCCTGACCGGCAATTACGGGCATTTCACCGCGATGCAGGTGCGCGGCGGCCGGGTGCGCGGGCTCGCCCTGCACCTGGCGCGGCTGGACGCGGCGACCGTTGAGCTGTTCGGCCCGGGTCTCGACGGCGAGCGGGTCCGTACGCTGATCCGGCGCGCCCTGGCCGGGGCCGGCGCCGAGGACGCGGCGGTGCGCGTCTATGTGTACGGCCCGGACGAGGAACCGGCCGTGATGGTGACCGTGCGCCCGCCGATCGACCTCTCGCCGGAGCCGCAGCACCTGCTCTCCGTGCCCTACGAGCGGCCGGTCGCCCACCTCAAGCACCTCGGCGGCTTCGCCCAGCGGTACTACGGCCGGGCCGCCGTCCACCAGGGCTACACGGACGCGCTGCTGACCGGCCCCGGCGGGGAGATCGCCGAGGGGGCCGTCACCAACATCGCGTTCTGGGACGGGAACACGGTGGTGTGGCCCGACCGCCCGGCGCTGCGGGGCATCACCATGGCCCTGGTCGAGGAGCGGCTGCCCCGGTACGGCACGGCCACCGCCCGGCGCCCGGTGACCCTGGGCGGCCTCGGCGCGTACCGGGCCGCCTTCGTCACCAACTCGCAGGGCATCGCCCCGGTGGCCCGGATCGACGACACCGCCTTCGCCGTGGACACCGAGCTGATGGAGACCCTGGGGCGGCTGTACGCGGAGGTGCCGTGGGACGCGGTCTGAGAGCCCGCCTCCGGACCCCCGCCTGAGCACGGGCGCCCGCGCGAACGGGTGACGGGCCGCGCACCGCCGTCACTCGTTCGCCCCCCGCCGGGGAGCGGGCGTCCGCGCGGGCCACTTACCTCGGAGGGAGAAGCACGGCATCCCGCTCCCCGGAGGACCCATGCGTACTGCCCGCCTGCTGACCGGTTCCGCGCTCGCGGCCGCCCTGCTGGGCCTGGGCGCCGCACCCGGGTACGCCAACGACTTCGGCGGGGCGGGCGTGGAGGTGTGGCCGTCGACGGCCGCGCCGGGCACCACCGTCACCGTGAACACCACCGCGTGCGGCCACGACGGCCATGCCACGGGGGACGCGCGCGCGGTCGGCGACGGGGAGTTCCCGCTGCGCGTCTCCACCCACAAGGAGGTGCTCGCCGGGCAGTTCACCGTGCCCTCCACCGCCAAGTCCGGGACCTTCGAGATCACGGTGGCCTGCGACAGCGGCAAGTCCGCGCGGGGCGAGCTGACCATCTCGGGCGGCGGCGAGAACACCTTCCGCGACTGGGGCGAGCACCACCCCTCGGAGGAGCGCGAGCACCACCCCTCGGACGAGCGCGAGCACCACCCCTCGGACGAGCGGCAGGAGCCCCGGGGGCATGTGAGGACGGGGCTGGGCGGCAGTACGGCCACCTCCAACCGGACCGAGATCGCGGCCGGGGCGGCCGTCCTGGCCGTCGCCGCCGTCACCGGCGGGCTGCTGCTGCGCCGCCGGGCCGGCGAGCCGCGCGACCGGGGCTGACCGCTCTTGTCGGCGCGTTCGGCCCAGGCCCTGCGGGACGCCGAGGCCGCACGGCGGCGCAACGGCTGGCTGGTCTGTGTGGCCGTGTGCGTCGGGGTGTGGCTGCTGCGGCAGGGCACCGAGACGTCCGAGCCGCCGCAGCCCACGCGCGCGGAGGCGTTCGTCGGCGCGGGGACCGCCCCCGTACCGGCCGCCGGGACCGGCTCGCCCCCCGCGCGCGGGGACGGGCCCCGCACCGGCGGCGCCCTCGCCGGAGCGGCCCTGGCCCCCTCCGAGCCGGTACGCCTGCGGATCCCGGCGATCAGGGTGGACGCGCCGGTGATCCGGCTCGGCCTCGCCCGGGACGGCTCCCTGGACGTGCCGCCGGGCAGCGGCGGCTCGGCCGGGTGGTACAAGGACGGGACCGCGCCGGGCGCCGACGGTACGGCCGTGATGGCCGGGCACGTCGACGACGCCCGCGGGCCCGCCGTCTTCTACGCGCTGGGCGCGCTGAAGAAGGGCGGCCGTATCGAGGTGGCCCGCGCGGACCGGCGCACGGCCGTCTTCACCGTCGACGCGGTCGAGGTGTATCCGAACGACGCCTTCCCCGACCGGCGCGTGTACGGCCCGGCCGGGCGCCCCGAGCTGCGGGTGATCACCTGCGGCGGCGGCTTCGGCGAGAAGACGGGCTACCGGGGGAACGTGGTGGTCTTCGCCCATCTGACCGGGACGGAGTGAGCCCCGGGGCCCGTCGGGGAACCCGTCGACGAGTCCGGCCGGTGGCCCGTCGCGCGGCCTCGCCGGGTGCGGCGGCTCACGGCCGTCCCGGCCGTGGGCGCAGAACACTCACAGGCACCCCGTCGCGGGGCTGAGCGGGCCGTTGCGCCCGGGAAACCGGTCAGATCCGACCGGGAAACAGCCGTCTTGCAGGCTGCGGTCATGGGTTCGGACACCATGCCGGCCCGCCGCCGGCCAACTGGCCCCCGCCGCACCCGCTCACCCACGACGGAGGGTTCCGACATGACCACACCCGCACCCTCGGCCGCAGCCCGCACGATCGTCGTGGTCGGCCACGGCATGGTCGGCCAGCGATTCCTGGAAGCCCTCGCCGAGAAGGGGGTCACCGACCACGCCCGTGTGGTGGTCCTCGCGGAGGAGCCCCGGCCCGCCTACGACCGGGTCCACCTCACCTCGTACTTCACCGGCACCACCCCCGAGGAACTCTCCATGGT
Organism: Streptomyces sp. NPDC005878; assembly: GCF_040629815.1. Lineage (NCBI taxonomy): Bacteria > Bacillati > Actinomycetota > Actinomycetes > Kitasatosporales > Streptomycetaceae > Streptomyces > Streptomyces sp. NPDC005878. Next base: position 30,392 of record NZ_JBEXWK010000042.1, on the reverse strand, counting down.
GGAGGAGGGGTTCATCGACAAGTACGGCATCGAGCTGCACCTGGACGACCCGGCGCGGAGCGTGGACCGCGCCGGGCGCACGGTCACCGCGCGCTCCGGGCGCGTCTTCGCGTACGACGTGCTGGTGCTCGCCACCGGCTCCTACCCGTTCGTGCCGCCGGTGCCCGGCAAGGACCTGACGGGCTGCTTCGTCTACCGGACCATCGAGGACCTGCTCGCCATCGAGGAGTACGCCCGCACCGCGACGACCGGCGCGGTGGTCGGCGGCGGGCTGCTCGGCCTGGAGGCGGCGGGGGCGCTCAAGGGTCTCGGACTGGCCACGCACATCGTGGAGTTCGCGCCCCGGCTGATGCCCGCGCAGGTCGACGACGGGGGCGGCGCGGCCCTGCTGCGCACCATCGAGGGGATGGGCCTGTCGGTCCACACCGGCGTCGGCACCCAGGAGATCACCGGCGAGCGGGCCGTGGACGGCATGCTCCTCTCCGACGGCTCCCGCCTCGACACCGACCTCGTCGTCTTCTCGGCCGGGGTGCGCCCCCGCGACCAGCTGGCCCGTGACTGCGGTCTGGCGGTCGGCGAGCGCGGCGGCATCGTGGTCGACGAGCGGTGCCGCACCTCCGACCCGGCCGTCTACGCGATCGGCGAGTGCGCGCTGGCCTGCGACGGCAAGGTGTACGGCCTGGTCGCGCCGGGCTACGAGATGGCGGTCGCGGTCGCCGACGCGCTGGCGCGGGGCGATCAGGAGCCGGAGAAGTCCTTCACCGGCGCCGACATGTCCACCAAGCTCAAGCTGCTCGGCGTGGACGTGGCCTCCTTCGGCGACGCGCACGGCAGTGCCGAGGGCAGCCTCGACGTCGTCTACACCGACGCCCGCTCGGGCATCTACAAGAAGCTGGTGGTCTCCCCCGACGGCACCCTGCTGGGCGGGGTCCTGGTGGGCGACGCCGAGATGTACGGCACGCTGCGCCCGCTCACCGGCCACATTCCGCCGATCCCGGCCGAGCAGCTGGTGCTCCCGGCGGGTCTGGGCGCGCCCGTGGCGCTGGGCCCGGAGGCGCTGCCGGACGACGCGGTGATCTGCTCCTGCCACAACGTCACCAAGGGCGAGGTCACCCCGCTCGCCTCGCTGCCCGAGGTCAAGAAGTGCACCAGGGCGGGCACGGGCTGCGGCAGCTGCGTCAAGACGCTGGAGAAGCTGCTCCCCAAGACCGGCGACGGCGGTCTGTGCGACTGCTTCGCGCAGACCCGCCAGGAGCTGTACGAGATCGCGCTGGCGCTGCGCGTCGGCTCCTACCGGCAGCTCCTGGACGAGCACGGACGTCCGGCCGCGCGCGGCGGCGAGGGCTGCGAGATCTGCAAGCCCGCGGTCGCCTCCATCCTGGCGAGCCTCGGCCACGGCCACATCCTCGACGGCGAGCAGGCCGCGCTCCAGGACACCAACGACCACTTCCTCGCCAACATCCAGCGCAACGGCTCGTACTCGATCGTGCCGCGCATCCCCGGCGGCGAGATCACCCCGGACAAGCTGATCGTCATCGGCGAGGTGGCCCGCGACTACGGCCTCTACACGAAGATCACCGGCGGTCAGCGCATCGACCTCTTCGGCGCCCGGGTCGACCAGCTCCCGGTGATCTGGGCGCGTCTGGTGGCCGCCGGGTTCGAGTCCGGCCACGCCTACGGCAAGTCGCTGCGGACGGTGAAGTCCTGTGTGGGGCAGACCTGGTGCCGCTACGGGGTGCAGGACTCGGTGAAGATGGCGATCGACCTGGAGCTGCGCTACCGGGGGCTGCGCTCCCCGCACAAGCTGAAGGCGGCGGTCTCGGGGTGCGCCCGCGAGTGCGCCGAGGCCCAGTCCAAGGACTTCGGGGTGATCGCCACGGCCAACGGCTGGAACCTGTACGTGGGCGGCAACGGCGGCGCGACCCCGCGCCACGCGGACCTGCTGGCGCAGGACCTGAGCGACGACGAACTCGTCCGGCTGATCGACCGGTTCCTCATGTTCTACATCCGCACCGCCGACCGCCTGGAGCGCACCTCGGTGTGGCTGGAGCGGATCGAGGGCGGCCTCAAGCACGTCAAGGAAGTGGTGGTCGACGACTCCCTCGGCATCTGCGACGAGCTGGAGGCGCTGATGGCCGCCCACGTCTCCGCCTACCGCGACGAGTGGGCCGAGACGGTCGAGGACCCCGAGCGCCTCGCCCGGTTCGTCTCCTTCGTCAACGCGCCCGGCACGCCCGACCCCACGGTCCGGTTCGTGCCCGAGCGCGGCCAGATCAAGCCCGAACTGCCCGTCCTGGCCCTGGAGGTGGCCGCACGATGAACGAGAACAGCATCCGACTGCGACTGGAAGACGGCTGGTTCGAGGTCTGCGGGCGCGAGCGGCTGATCCCCGGCCGCGGGGTCGCCGCGCTGCTGCCCGACGGGCGCCAGGCGGCGGTCTTCACCGACCGCACGGGGCGGGCGTACGCGATCGACAACCGCGACCCGTTCACCGGCGCGTACGTCATGTCGCGCGGGCTGCTCGGCTCCGCCGGCGGCCGGGTCTTCGTCGCCTCCCCGCTGCTGAAGCAGCGCTTCGACCTGGAGACGGGCCGGTGCCTGGACGACGACGAGGTCAGCATCCAGGCGTACGCGGCCGAGGCGTCCTGAACGGACCACCCAAAGGATCTTGACCGTTCGTTCCAGATAGCCGTACTGTCGTCCTCATGGCCAGAACCAAGGAATTCGATCCGGACGCCGCGCTCCAGTCGGCCCTGGAGCTGTTCTGGCAGCGCGGCTACGAGGCGACGTCGATGGCGGACCTCGTCGACCGGCTCGGCATCGGCCGGGCCAGCATCTACGCGACCTTCGGCAACAAGCACGAGCTGTATCTGAAGGCGCTCGACCGGTACGGCGAGGCGCACACCGCGATCCTGCTCCGCGAGCTGTCGGGGCCCGGCCCGGCGCTGCCCGCGGTGCGCGCGGTCGTGCACCGCTTCGCCACCGACTCCACGGCCGCGGCGACCCGCCGGGACGGCTGCTTCGTCACCAACACCGCCGCCGAGCTGGGGGCCCGCGACAGCGCCGCGGCCCGTCGGGTCGAGCAGTCCTGGGAGCGGCTGGAGACGCTGCTGCACTCCGCGCTCGTACGCGCCGCGGCCCAGGGCGAGCTGGCGCCGGGGCGCGATCCGCGCGCCCTGGCCCGGATGTTCCTGGTGCTCATGCAGGGCATGCGCGTGATGGGCAGGGCCTGCGAGGATCCGGCGCGGGTGCGGGAGGCGGCCGAGGCCGCGCTGACCCTGCTGGACTGAACGGCCTCCCAGGGGCGCCGCGTCGAGGCGGCGCCCCTTTCTCCTCTCCTCATAACAGAACGGTTGGTCAAATATGTCTGCTCGCTCAGCCGCCCGCTTCACCGGCAGGACCGTCCTCGTCACGGGCGCGGGCTCCGGGATCGGCCGCGCGGTCGCGCTCGCCTTCGCCGCCGAGGGGGCCAAGGTGGCGGTCGCCGGCCGCACCCTCGCCTCCCTGGAGGAGACCGTGGCCCTGGCCGGGGAGGCGGGCGGGACGGCCGCCGCGTTCCCCGCGGACGTCTCGCGCGCCGAGGACGTCCAGGCCCTGGTGGCGGCGGTCGTCGCCCGCTTCGGCCCGCTCGACGTCGCCGTCAACAACGCCGGGGTGCTGCGCGGGGGCGGCGCGGCCCTCGCCGACCTGGCGCCCGAGGACTGGCGGGCCATGCTCGACACCAACCTCACCGGCGTCTTCCTCGCCCTGCGGGCCGAGGTCGCCCAGATGCGCGCCCAGGAGCACGGCGGCGCGATCGTCAACATCGCCTCCAACCTCGGCGCCCACAAGCGGTTCCCGGGCGTCGCCGGCTACCTCACCACCAAGGCCGCGGTCTCCGCGCTGACCCGGGCCGCCGCCCTCGACCACATCCAGGACGGCATCCGCATCAACGCGGTCAGCCCCGGCGCCTCGGCCACCGCGATGTCGCTGCGCGCGGGCGAGAGCGAGGCGGAGCGGGCGGTGCGAATGAAGGAGCAGTCCCCGCTGGGGCGCGTCTCGACCACCGGCGAGATCGCCGCGGCGGTCCTCTATCTGGCCTCGGACGACGCCGCGTCGGCGGTGGGCACGGACCTGGTGGTCGACGGGGGCGCCGCCGCCTGAGCCCGGCGGCCCGGCGGCCCCCTGCTCTCCGGACCTACCGGACGGTACGGTACCCGCATGACTCAGGGCTGGAGCGCGAGGGACATCCCCGACCAGAGCGGCCGTACGGCGGTGGTCACGGGAGCCAACAGCGGCATAGGTCTCGTCACCGCACGCGAACTCGCCCGCAAGGGCGCACAGGTGATCCTGGCCTGCCGCAGCGAGGCCAGGGGCCGGGAAGCCGAAGCGCTGATCCACCGTCAGGTGTACGGCGCCGACGTGGAGTTCGCACCCCTGGACCTGGCGGACCTGTCATCCGTCCGCGCCTTCGCGGAAACGTACCCGCACGACCGCCTGGACCTGCTGATCAACAACGCGGGGGTGATGGCCCTGCCGTACGGCACGACGGCGGACGGCTTCGAGCGGCAGTTCGGGGTGAACCACCTGGGCCACTTCGCGCTGACGGGCCTGCTCCTGTCCCGGCTGCGGGCGGCTCCGGCGGCGCGGGTGGTCTCGGTCTCCAGCGGGCTGCACGCCCTGTCCGCCCTCGACCTCACCGACCTCAACAGCGAGCGCCGCTACCGCCGCTGGATCGCCTACGCCCGCTCCAAGACGGCGAACCTGCTCTTCATCCACGAGCTGGCCCGCCAACTGCGCACCGCGGGCTCGACGGTGGTCGCCGCGGCCGCCCACCCCGGCTACGCCTCCACCAACCTCCAGACGGCGGGCGTCCGCATGGAGGGCCGCCGGGCGGCGGAACGCGTGGTCCGGCTCGGCAACCGCCTGCTGGCCCAGCCCGCCGAGGCGGGCGCCCTGCCGACCCTGTACGCGGCCACGGCCCCCGGCGTCCGCCCCGACTCCTACACCGGCCCCCGCCTCCAGGGCTGGCGCGGCGCCCCCGCGCGGTCGTCCCGGGCGAAGTGGACCCTGGACGACACCGTGGGGGAACGGCTGTGGGTGGCCTCCGAGCAACTGACCGGGGTGCGGTACGGGTTGTAGGACGGCCCTCCCGGGAGCGGCTGTTTCCGGCCACCCCCGGGAGAACCCCCCGTACCGACGCGCCCCGACGCGCCCTACAGCGAAACCGGGGCGGAACGTTCCGCCACCGCCGGCTGGCCGCCCCGCAGCAGCGCCGACCCCAGCGGGGTCAGCGTGTGCAGCACCGCGCTGCCGTGCCGCAGGGTCACCAGCAGACCGGCCTCCCGCAGGACGCCGGCGTGCTGGCTGGCCGAGGCGAGCGACACCCCCGCGCGGCGGGCGAGTTCGCTCGTCGTACAGCCGTGGCCGATCGACTGGAGCACCGCCGAGCGGGTGTGCCCGACGAGCCGGCCGAGCGAGGGACCGGGCGCGGTGCCCGCGCCCTGCCGCTCGTACGGCGTGTGGGTGTGCGTCACCGGATAGACCAGCACCGGCGGCAGCAGCGGGTCCTGGAGCGACACCGGGGTGCGCCGGCAGAAGAACGACGGCTGGAGCAGCAGCCCGCGGCCCTCCAGGTACACGTCCCGGTCCACCGGGTAGTCCGCCTCCAGGACGGGGGCCCGCCAGCGCATCATCGGCGGGAGCGAGGCGAGGAGTTCGTCCGCCCCGCCGTCCAGGAGCGCGCGTCCGCGGGCCGCCCGGTCGGCGTCCACGCGGGCCTGGATGTGCGTCCAGTACGGCGCTATGGCGGCCCGGTGGTAGCCGCGCAGGACGCCCATGAGACGATCCAGCGGCTCGGCGCTCCCGTCGGCGAGCGCCCGCAGCCACCGGGGCAGCCCCCGGGGCCCCGCGACCCGGGACAGCTCGTCGTGCAGCCGGTCCTGTCCCGTCTCGCGGACGGCTTCGAGCCCGGAGTCGATGGTGTGCGGCCCTTCGGCGGGCGTGAGAAAGTCGGGAAAATAGCCGCGGCCCGGCACCACTGCGGAGAGCAGACGTGTTTCACCGTTCAACCGGGTACGCGTTTCCGTTCGCCATTCACCGAAGACTAGGGCGCCCCGACGGTCTCTTAATCGATGAAAGCTGAGAATCGTTTCCCACAGCGCGTCCGGACCAGGCGCCATGCGCACCCGGGCCAGGTCCACGCCAGTGAAATGAATACGCAGCACCGAATCTCCACCTGTCTCGAATGTTGCAACGTGTCGCATCATGTTGCACCCGCAATCGTCCCGCCCCTGAGTATGCCTACCGTCACAGGCCGTGACCACCGGCCTTTCAGCCACAGTTGAAAGGCATCGCGAGCAGCCGGTGTGTACCGAAAAGCTGTACGACGTCGGGCACGACACCGGGCCGACCGGAAAGACGTTGTGAGGACCGTGGGGGGCTTTGCTTCGTCTGGCGGCGGTTGGCATGGTGGCGGCTCCGTGCCCGGCGGGGATGACAGAGTGCGGTTCGCGGATGGGGATCCGTGAACCGCACTCTGCATTTAGCGCCACGGGACCGTTGAATGTCCGCACTTCAACAGGAATTAAGCGGACGCACACCCAGAACACATCCGCTCCGGGCCCGGAACAACAACAAGCGGAAGCGCGCGCGGACATGCGGAAGGGGCGGCACCCCCGCACAGGGTGCCGCCCCTTCCATGTGAACCGGAACCGCCGTCGGATCGGTGGTGAGGGTCGGGGACCCGACGGCGGCTCCGGAGCCTCAGCGCGAGTCGCTGCCCTGCGACTCAGCGGCCGCGCGGCCCGCCTCCAGCCGCGCCACGGGGATGCGGAACGGGGAGCAGGAGACGTAGTCCAGGCCCACCTCGTGGAAGAAGTGCACCGACTCCGGGTCGCCGCCGTGCTCGCCGCAGACGCCCAGCTTCAGGTCGGGGCGGGTGGCCCGGCCGGCCTCGACGGCCGAGCGGACCAGCGAGCCGACGCCGTCCTTGTCGATGGTCTCGAACGGCGAGACCCCGAAGATGCCCTTCTCCAGGTACGCGGTGAAGAAGCTCGCCTCCACGTCGTCCCGCGAGAAGCCCCAGACCGTCTGGGTCAGGTCGTTGGTGCCGAAGCTGAAGAACTGCGCGGCCTCGGCGATCTGGCCCGCCGTCAGGGCGGCGCGCGGCAGCTCGATCATCGTGCCGATGGTCAGCTTGAGCTCGGTGCCGGTGGCGGCCTCGACCTCGGCGATGACCTGGTCGGCCTCCTCGCGGACGATCTCCAGCTCCTGGACCGTGCCGACCAGCGGAATCATGATCTCCGCACGCGGGTCGCCCTTGGCGGCCCGGCGCTCGGCCGCCGCCTCCGCGATCGCCCGTACCTGCATGGCGAACAGGCCGGGGATGACGAGGCCGAGGCGCACCCCGCGCAGGCCCAGCATCGGGTTCTGCTCGTGCAGCTTGTGGACGGCCTGGAGCAGGCGCAGGTCGTTCTCGTTGGCGTCCTTGCGGGACTCGGCGAGCGCGACGCGCACCGACAGCTCGGTGATGTCGGGGAGGAACTCGTGCAGCGGCGGGTCGAGCAGGCGCACGGTGACCGGCAGGCCGTCCATCGCCTCGAAGAGCTCGACGAAGTCCTTCTTCTGGAGCGGCAGCAAGGCACTGAGTGCCTTCTCGCGCTCGTCGTCGGTGTCGGCGAGGATCAGCCGCTCGACCATCTCACGGCGCTCACCGAGGAACATGTGCTCGGTGCGGCACAGGCCGATGCCCTGGGCGCCGAAGCGGCGCGCCCGCAGGGCGTCCTCGGCGTTGTCCGCGTTGGCCCGCACCCGCAGCCGGCGTACCCGGTCCGCGTACGCCATGATCCGGTGCACGGCCGCGACCAGCTCGTCGGCGTCGTCGGCGCCCGCGTGCATCCGGCCCTCGAAGTACTCCACGACCGGCGACGGCACGACCGGGACCTCACCGAGGTACACCTTGCCGGTGGAGCCGTCGATGGAGACGACGTCGCCCTCCTCGACGACCACGCCGCCGGGAGCGGTCATCCGGCGCCGCTTGGTGTCGACCTCCAGCTCCTCGGCGCCGCAGACACAGGTCTTGCCCATGCCGCGCGCCACGACCGCCGCGTGCGAGGTCTTGCCGCCGCGCGAGGTCAGGATGCCCTCGGCGGCGATCATGCCGTCCAGGTCGTCGGGGTTGGTCTCGCGGCGGATGAGGATGACCTTCTCGCCCGAGCGCGACCACTTGATGGCGGTGTACGAGTCGAAGACCGCCTTGCCGACCGCCGCGCCCGGCGAGGCGGCGATGCCGCGTCCGAGCTGCTCGCTCCTGGCGGACTCGTCGAAGCGCGGGAACATCAGCTGGGCGAGCTGGGCGCCGTTGACCCGCTGGAGCGCCTCGGCCTCGTCGATCAGGCCCTGGTCCACCAGCTGGGTCGCGATGCGGAAGGCGGCACCGGCGGTGCGCTTGCCGACGCGGGTCTGGAGCATCCAGAGCTGGCCGCGCTCGATGGTGAACTCGATGTCGCAGAGGTCCTTGTAGTGGGTCTCAAGGGTCTCCATGATCTGCATGAGCTGGTCGTACGACTTCTTGTCGATGCTCTCCAGCTCGGCCAGCGGCACGGTGTTGCGGATGCCCGCCACCACGTCCTCGCCCTGGGCGTTCTGGAGGTAGTCGCCGTAGACGCCCTGGTGGCCGGAGGCCGGGTCGCGGGTGAAGGCGACGCCGGTGCCCGAGTCGGGGCCGAGGTTGCCGAAGACCATGGAGCAGACGTTGACGGCCGTGCCCAGGTCGCCCGGGATGCGCTCCTGGCGGCGGTAGAGCTTGGCGCGGTCGGTGTTCCACGAGTCGAAGACCGCCTTGACGGCGAGGTCCATCTGCTCGCGCGGGTCCTGCGGGAAGTCGCGGCCGGCCTCGGCCTTGACGACCTTCTTGAAGTGCTTGACCAGCTTCTTCAGGTCGGCGGCGTCGAGGTCGGTGTCGACGGTGACCTTCTTGGCGGCCTTGGCGTCCTCCAGGGCCTCCTCGAACAGCTCGCCGTCCACGCCGAGGACGGTCTTGCCGAACATCTGGATGAGGCGGCGGTAGGAGTCCCAGGCGAAGCGCTCGTCGCCGGACTGCTTGGCCAGGCCCGTCACCGAGGCGTCGGAGAGGCCGATGTTGAGGACGGTGTCCATCATGCCGGGCATGGAGAACTTGGCGCCCGAGCGTACGGAGACGAGCAGCGGGTCGTCGGCCTGGCCGAGCTTCTTGCCCATCTTCTGCTCAAGGGCGTCGAGGTGCGCGCTGACCTCGTCGCGCAGCGCGGCCGGCTCCTCGCCGCTGTCGAGGTAGACCTTGCACGCCTCGGTGGTGATGGTGAAGCCGGGCGGGACCGGCAGACCGAGGTTGGTCATCTCGGCGAGGTTCGCGCCTTTTCCACCGAGCAGGTCCTTGAGGTCCCTGTTCCCTTCGGTGAAGTCGTAGACGAACTTCTGGCTGTGCTGGAGGTCTTTGTCTTCCGACACGGGTCTCGACTCCTCGGCGCGAAAAAGCGTGGCGGCTGCCCTGACGGCCAGGAACATACCCAGATCGAAGGTGTCTGGGTACGTCCGCTTGCGCGTCATGGGGGCTTAACCACTCGTCCGCCAGCAGATCGAAAGTAACCGGGAAGTAACCGGAGCGATCATGATGTGTTCACTCCCTGAAGGCAGCTTTGCCGAAAACCAACGGTAGGCGCTCGTCTGAGCGACTCGCACGACAGGTGAGTTCACTTTTTGAAGACAGAAGGGGTGGCACTCAGTGCCACCCCTTCTAGAGATGCAACCGCCCTCAAAGTGCTCATCTGAGCGCAACCCCTATCAGGGGTGGCGAGAATCACGCCGTGCGGAGGGCGGGAATTCCACGATCCGGACCCCGGTCCGGACCCGATCCGGGACCGATCCGGGCCGTCCTGACCCCGGCCGGGCCTCTCAGCCGCCCGAGGTGTCCAGCTCGGCGTCCGCGCTGATACCCGAGCAGTCGTACGGGTCCTTCAGCCAGCCGTCCGGCAGCACCACGCGGTTGTTGCCCGAGGTGCGCCCGCGCGGGCCGTCCGCGCCGTCCGGCCACGGCTGGTCCAGGTCGAGCTCGCTCAGCTGAGCGCTCAGTTCGTCCAGGGACGAGGTGACGGCCAGCCGCTTGCGCATCTCCGAGCCGACCGAGAACCCCTTGAGGTACCAGGCCACGTGCTTGCGGAAGTCGATCACGCCGCGCGTCTCGTCGCCGATCCACTCGCCGAGCAGCGTCGCGTGCCGCACCATCACCTCGGAGACGGTGCGCAGGGTGGGGCGCGCGTACGAGTCCGTCCCCTCGAAGGCGCCCACCAGGTCGCCGAAGAGCCAGGGGCGGCCCAGGCAGCCGCGGCCCACGACCACGCCGTCGCAGCCGGTCTCCTTCATCATCCGCAGCGCGTCCTCGGCCGACCAGATGTCGCCGTTGCCGAGCACCGGGATCTCCGGGACGTGCTCCTTCAGCCGCGCGATGGCGTCCCAGTCGGCGGTGCCGCCGTAGTGCTGGGCGGCGGTGCGGCCGTGCAGCGCTATCGCGGTGACGCCCTCCTCGACCGCGATGCGCCCGGCGTCCAGGAAGGTGATGTGGTCGTCGTCGATGCCCTTGCGCATCTTCATGGTGACCGGCAGGTCCCCGGCGTTGGAGACCGCCTCGTTCAGGATCGCGCGCAGCAGCGGCCGCTTGTAGGGCAGGGCCGAGCCGCCGCCCTTGCGGGTCACCTTGGGCACCGGGCAGCCGAAGTTCAGGTCGATGTGGTCGGCCAGGTCCTCGTCGACGATCATCCGGACCGCTTTGCCGACGGTGACCGGGTCCACCCCGTACAGCTGGATCGAGCGGGGCGTCTCCGTCTCGTCGAAGTGGATCAGCTGCATGGTCTTCTCGTTGCGCTCGACCAGCGCCCGCGTCGTGATCATCTCGCTCACGAACAGCCCCTTGCCGCCGCTGAACTCGCGGCACAGGGTACGGAACGGGGCATTGGTGATGCCGGCCATGGGTGCCAGCACCACGGGAGGCTGCACGGCATGCGGGCCGATGTTGAGCGTGGTCATTACGCCATTGTCGCGCATCCCCGCGGTCATTAGTTAGCCGTACTACATGGACCGGGTCGTTAGTTAGCCGTACTATCGACGCATGCCCGATCTCAGCCCCCGCCGCCGCATACTCGTGCTGGCGATCTGCTGCATGAGCCTGCTGATCGTCGGCCTGGACAACACGATCCTGAACGTGGCGCTGCCCACCATGCAGCGCGAACTGCACACCACGGTCTCCGGGATGCAGTGGACGATCGACGCCTACACCCTCGTCCTCGCCTCCCTGCTGATGCTCTCCGGCTCCACCGCCGACCGGATCGGCCGGCGCCGGGTCTTCATGGCGGGCCTGACCCTCTTCACCCTCGGCTCGCTGCTCTGCTCGCTCGCCCCGGACCTGTCCTCGCTGGTCGCCTTCCGCGCCCTCCAGGCCGTCGGCGGCTCGATGCTCAACCCGGTGGCGATGTCGATCATCACCAACACCTTCACCGACCCGCGCGAACGCGCCCGCGCCACCGGTGTGTGGAGCGGCGTCGTCGGCCTCTCCATGGCGGCCGGACCGATCATCGGCGGTCTGCTGGTCGACTCGGTCGGCTGGCGCTCGATCTTCTGGATCAACCTGCCGGTGGGCCTCGCCGCGCTCCTGCTGACCTGGCGGTACATACCGGAGTCCCGCGCGCCCCGGCCCCGCCGCCCCGACCCCGTGGGCCAGCTCCTGGTCGTGGCGCTGCTCGGCTCACTCACGTACGCGATCATCGAGGCGCCCAGCGCCGGCTGGACCTCCCCGCGCATCGTCCTCTTCTGCGCCCTCGCCCTCGCGGCCCTGGCCGGCCTGCTGCTCTACGAGCCGAGGCGCCGCGAACCCCTCATCGACCTGCGCTTCTTCCGCAGCACGCCGTTCAGCGGGGCCACCGTCATCGCGGTCGCGGCGTTCGCGGCGCTGGGCGGCTTCCTCTTCGTCAACACGCTCTACCTCCAGAACGTCCGCGGCTACGACGCCCTGCACGCCGGGCTCGCCATGGTGCCGATGGCGGCCGTCACCCTCGTGGTGGCACCGCTGTCGGGACGGCTGGTCGCGAGCCGCGGACCCCGGCCGTCGCTGCTGGTCGCGGGCGTCACCATGGCCGCGAGCGGGCTGCTGTTCGCCGCGTTCGACGCCGAGTCCTCGACGGGCCTGCTCTTCACCGGGTACGTCCTGTTCGGCCTCGGCTTCGGCATGGTCAACTCCCCCATCACCAACACGGCCGTCTCCGGGATGCCCCGCGCCCAGGCGGGCGTCGCGGCGGCGGTGGCATCCACCAGCCGCCAGACCGGCCAGACCCTGGGCGTCGCGGTCATCGGCGCGGTCCTCGCGGGCGGCCTGGCGGGCACGGCGGGCGGCGCCTACGCCGACGCGTTCCCGGACGCTGCCCGCCCGGCCTGGTGGATCATCACCGGCTGCGGTCTCGCGGTCCTGCTCGTCGGCGCGGCCACCAGCGGCCGCCGGGCCAGGGAGTCGGCCCGGCGCACGGCGGAACGGCTGGAGACGGAGAAGGTGGGGGCGGGGCTCCCGTAACCCCGGAGCCCCCCGGGCCGCCTTCACGCGCGCGTGGGTCCGCTCTCGACGGCCACTCGGCGCGCCTGTTCCCGCGCAGCGCCCCGCACCACGTACGCCACGTCCTCCAGGCGGCGCGTGAAGGTCCCGTGCCCCGTCTCGGCGGTATGCGACATGATCGCGACGCTTCCCGCCTCAAGGTCGTCCGTCGCGGCCAGCGTCCAGGCGCATCCGCTGCCGTGGAGGCACTGGGCCGTCATGGTCACTTCGCTGGACGGGTGCCGCAGCAGCCTGTGGACGACGCCGCACGGCGTGCCCGCGGTACCCAGGGGAACAGGTGCCGTGTCGCCCTCCGGCCCGGTCGGCAGTCCCACCGGGAACGCCCACATCAGCGCCACCCGCCCACGGGGGCCCCGTTCTCGACGGACACGACCGCTCCTCTCCGTAGTGCTATTACTACCGGGCGGGTTCAGCGTGGCTCACACCTGGGAACCGTTCAACCTGCTGAAAGCGAACGGAAGGTTGGTGAACATCCCTTGAACCGCAAGGAGTTGAGGCCGGACGCCTCGCCGCAGGCGGCTTACGGAGCGCGTCTGCGCAATCTGCGGGAGGCGCGAGGCTGGACGCAAGATGATCTCGCCGTCCCGATGGAATATTCCAGCGTGCATATTTCGGCGGTGGAAACCGGCCGGAAGCCTCCGACTCTCCGGTTCTCGCGCAGTGCGGACCGGGCGTTGGGCCTTCAGGGCACCGCGGACACGTTCGAGCGCGAGTACCGGCAGATGCGGCAAGGCAGCCTGCTGGAGGGGTTCCCGGAGTACGTCAAGTACGAAGGGAGGGCGGTGGAGTTACGGCTGTACGAGATCGGCATCATCCCCGGCCTGTTGCAGACACCGGAGTACGCGCGCGTACTGGCCGACAGCGCCGTACGACGGGGCGCCATCACGCCTGAACAGGCCGACGATCGCGTCGCGTTCCTGGCGGAGCGCCAAGCAGCTCTGCTGCGTCCCCGTCCACCCATGGTGTTCGTGGCCATGGACGAGAGCTGCATCCGGCGCACCGTCGGTGGAACAGCCGTGATGGACGCCCAGCTCGCCCGCCTGGTCGAGTTCGCCGAGTTGCCGAACACGCTGCTCCAGGTGGTGCCGTACGACATCGGCGAGCGCCGCACGTTTGACCTGCCCGTTAACCTCCTGACCCTGCCGGATCGTTCGGTGATCTGCTACGCAGAGTCCCAGGCGCAGGGCAACTTGGACCGGGAGAGCACGTCCGTAGAGCCCATGTTGACGGCCTACCATCAATTGCAGGCCGAATCCCTGTCGCAGGCGGCATCTGTGGCCATGATCGAGCAGGTACGAAAGGGCAAATCGTGACGACCGAATCCCCCAAGTGGTTCAAGTCTTCCTACAGCAACAACGGTGGCAACTGCGTGGAGATCGCTGCCAACCTTGTCGTCACGAGCGGTATCGTCCCCGTCCGTGACTCCAAGAACCCAGGCGGCCCGGCCCTGAACCTTCCCGCGGGCGCCTTCTCTTCCTTCGTGGCAGGTCTCAAGTCCGGCGCGTTCGGCTCCATCTGAACGTGCGCCGGTCGGGATCACCCCGCGGCCCCGACCGGCTCCGCTTCCCGGACCGAGATCTCCAGCAGCCGCTCAAGTCCCGCGCGCGATGCGGCGTCCAGCGGGACGTACGCCACCAGGCGCGGGCCCGAGGACGGGCCCAGCCACAAGTTGGTGTGCTCCAGGTGCAGCAGGCCCACCTGGGCGTTGCGGATGTACTTCTCCCGGCCGCTCTGGTCGACCACCTCGTGCCGCGCCCAGATCTCGCGGAACTCGGGCGAGCCGTTCTCCAGCCGGTTCAGGAGCGTCTTCCAGGCGGGCTCGGCCAGGTGCTCGGCCATCGCGGCGCGGAACTTGGCCGCCATGATCCGGTTGACGTCCGGCAGGTCGGCGACGGCCGCACGCCAGTCGTCGTTGGTGAAGGCCAGCCACATGCAGTTGCGGTCCTCGGGAGCCAGCGCGTCGAGGTCGCACAGCAGCCTCGCGTACGTGCGGTTGTAGGCGAGGATGTCGTACCGGCTGTTCTGGATGCAGGCGGGCACCGGCTCCAGCTGGTCCAGCATCGCCCGCAGGGACGGAGTGACCGTCGGGCAGGGCGCGTTGGGGTTGGGGTCGGTGGCGCCCGCGAGGGCGAACAGGTGGGTGCGCTCGCTGGCGTCCATCAGCAGGGCGCGCGCCAGGGCGTCCAGGACCTGCGCGGAGACCTGGATCTCCCGGGCCTGCTCCAGCCAGGTGTACCAGGTGACGCCGACGGCGGAGAGGTGGGCGACCTCCTCGCGGCGCAGCCCAGGGGTGCGCCGGCGGCGGCCGTGCGGCAGGCCGACCTGCTCGGGCGTGATGCGTTCGCGGCGGCTGCGCAGGAACTCCGCCAGCTCGTGCCGGCGGACGTCGGACTGGGGGGCCACAGTGGTCATGGCACCAGGGTGCCGGACCGCTCACCCCATTGCCAGGTAGTGCGTGTACCAGGATAAAGAGACTCTGGTACCAGGCTGGGCGAGGCACCATCGTCTTCTGCGTGAGCAATGACGTGACTACTCCCGCATCCACCGCCACGGCCGAGGCCCCGGCCGTCCCGGTGATCCGCCACGGCGGCGCGGTGATCGGCCCGCTCGGGCTGTTCACCGTCCTGCTCGGCGCGGCCCTTCCCCTGATCGACTTCTTCATCGTCAACGTCGCCCTGCCCGCCATGGAGAAGGACCTGGCGGCGGGCGCGGCCACGCTGGAACTGGTGGTCGCGGGGTACGGCGTCGCGTACGCCGTGCTGCTCGTCCTCGGCGGCCGGCTCGGCGACATGGCCGGGCGGCGCCGGCTCTTCCTCATCGGCATGGCGGCCTTCGGGGTGACCTCGCTCGCCTGCGGCCTGGCGCCGACCGCCTGGACCCTGGTGGCGGCCCGGGTCGCCCAGGGCGCGGCCTCCGCGCTGATGCTGCCGCAGGTGCTCGCCACCATCCAGGCCACCACGGCAGGACCGCGCCGGGCGCGCGCGATGAGCCTGTACGGCGCGACCGCCGGGCTCTCCATGGTCGCCGGGCAGATCCTCGGCGGCGTGCTGGTGGCCGCCGACATCGCGGGCAGCGGCTGGCGCGCGGTCTTCCTGGTGAACGTCCCCGTGGTGGTCGTCGGTCTGGTGCTCGCGGCGCGCAGTGTGCCGGAGACCCGCTCGGACCGGCCCGCCTCGGTGGACGTGCCCGGCACGCTGCTCCTCGCGCTCTCGCTGATCAGCCTGCTGCTGCCGCTGACCGAGGGGCGCGCGGCGGGGTGGCCGCTGTGGACCTGGGTCTCGCTCGCCGTCTTCCCCTTCGCCGCCCTGGCGTTCTACCGCACCGAGCGGCGCGCCGACCGCCTCGGCGGTACGCCGCTGGTCCCGCCGAGCCTGCTGCGGCTGCCCTCGCTCCGGCGGGGCCTGGTGATGATCGTGCCGTTCTCGGTCGGCTTCAGCGGCTTCATGTTCGTGATCGCGGTCGTCCTCCAGCAGGGCCTGCGGATGGGGCCGGTGTCGGCCGGGCTCGCGCTGGTGCCGATGGCGGTGGCGTTCTTCGCCGCCTCGCTGGCCGGGCCGCGACTGATCGGCCGCTACGGGAGCCGCGTCGTCACCACCGGCGGCCTCCTCCAGGGACTGGGCATCACGGTCCTGGTGCTCACCGTGTGGCGGGGCTGGTCCGGGCTCGGCATCGCGGAGCTGGCGCCGGGGGTCGCGCTCGCCGGGCTCGGCCAGGGCCTCCAGCTGCCGGTGCTGTTCCGGATCGTGCTCTCGGACGTGCCGACCGACCGCGCGGGCGTGGGCAGCGGCGTCCTGGTCACCACCCAGCAGTCCGCCCTCGCCCTCGGCGTCGCCACCCTCGGCAGCCTCTTCCTCTCGCTGCTGCCGTCGATGGGGACCCGGGACGCGCTGGCGGTGACCCTGCTGGTGCAGCTCGCCGCGGTGGTCCTGACCACGCTGCTCAGCCTGCGGCTGCCGAAGACCGTGGGGTGAGGGCGGGCTCCGCAGGGGGAACGACGGGTATCAGATGTCAGGTGTCAGATGACAGATATTGAAATCTGTCATCTGACATGCGACAGTGGAGGGGCATCCCCTCCCGTCCCCCTCAAGGAGCAACCACCATGCGCACCCGCACCCTCGGCACCACCGGCCCCCAGGTCTCCGCTCTCGGCCTCGGCTGCATGGGCATGTCCGCGCTGTACGGCGACGCCGACCGGACCGAGTCGA
Organism: Streptomyces sp. NPDC005878; assembly: GCF_040629815.1. Lineage (NCBI taxonomy): Bacteria > Bacillati > Actinomycetota > Actinomycetes > Kitasatosporales > Streptomycetaceae > Streptomyces > Streptomyces sp. NPDC005878. Next base: position 13,574 of record NZ_JBEXWK010000042.1, on the reverse strand, counting down.
TCGCCACCATCCACGCCGCCCTGGACGCGGGCGTGACCCTGCTCGACACCGGCGACTTCTACGGCATGGGCCACAACGAACTGCTCATCGGCGAGGCGCTGCGCAGCGCGGCCGCCGCCGCCCGCGAACGGGCCCTCACCAGCGTCAAGTTCGGCGCCCTGCGCGACCCCGACGGCGGCTGGGCCGGATACGACGGCCGCCCGGCGGCGGTGAAGAACTTCGTCGCGTACTCCCTCCAGCGCCTCGGCGTCGACCACATCGACGTCTACCGCATCGCCCGGCTCGACCCCGACGTCCCGGTCGAGGAGACCGTCGGCGCCATCGCCGAGCTGGTCGAGGCCGGTCACGTACGGCACATCGGGATGTCCGAGGTCGGCGCGGACACGCTGCGCCGGGCCGCGGCCGTCGCCCCGATCAGCGACCTCCAGATCGAGTACTCGCTCATCTCCCGCGGCATCGAGGACGAGATCCTGCCGACCGCCAAGGAGCTGGGCATCGGGATCACCGCGTACGGCGTGCTCTCGCGCGGGCTGATCAGCGGCCACTTCACCCGCGACCGAAAGCTGGCGGCCCATGACTTCCGCGGCATGAGCCCCCGCTTCCAGGGCGAGAACCTCGACCGCAACCTCGACCTCGTCGAAGCGCTGCGGAAGGTCGCCGAGCACCAGGGCGTCTCGGTCGCGCAGATCGCCATCGCCTGGGTGATGGCGCAGGGCGAGCGGTTCGGCGCGGACGTGGTGCCGCTGGTCGGTGCCCGCCGCCGGGACCGCCTGGCCGAGGCGCTGGGCGCCCTTGACGTCACCTTCGACGCCCGTGACCTGGCCGCCATCGAGGCTGCCGTCCCGGCGGGCGCGGCCGCGGGCGAGCGCTACCCGGCCGCGCAGATGGCGCATCTGGACAGCGAGCACTGAGTTGTCCACAGGGCCGGACCCGGTGGCGGACCCGACGGGTAACGTCAAGGTCATGAGTACGGAACCCCTGACCGCCGAGCGCATCCTCGAAGCGACCGAGGAGGTGCTGCGCCGGCACGGCCCGGCGAAGGCCACCGTCGTCGACGTCGCCCGCCAGCTCGGCGTCAGCCACGGCAGCGTCTACCGCCACTTCCGTACGAAGTCGGCGCTGCGGGAGGCCGTCACCAAGCGCTGGCTGGACCGCACGACGCGCGAGCTCGCCTCGATCGCGGACGACGAGCCCCGGGAGGCGGAGGCGACGCTGCGCGCCTGGCTGGCGAAGCTCTTCGAGGCCAAGCGGCGCAAGGCGGGCGACGACCCCGAGCTCTTCGCGACGTACGAGGTGCTGCTCGCGGAGAACAGCACGGTGGTCGAGGAGCACATCACCGACCTGGTCGGCCAGCTCGCGCAGATCGTCCACCGGGGCGTCGAGCGCGGCCGGTTCGCGGCGCTGGGGCCGGACGCGCGGATGGCGCGGGCGGTCTTCGACGCCACCAACCGCTTCCACGACCCGGCGTACGCGTCGCAGTGGCTGCGGCCGGAGATCGAGGGCGACTTCACGGCCGTGGTGGACCTGGTGGTGCACGGCCTGCGGGCGCCCCGGGCGTGACGGCGGGGGGCGGCCGGTGTCACCAGCGGGTGGGGGCCACGGTCGCCGTGCCCGAGGCGACCGAGAGGTCGACGAGGCGGTCGGAGGCGGGGTCGCGCAGCGCGTCGTCGATGTCGCGGGTGCCCGAGCCCTTGCCGCCCGTGAACCGGTAGCGCGAGCCGGTGGGCAGGAACAGCTCGATGGTGCCCGAGTCCGTGGAGGCGGTGACCTTCCGGGGCGGGGCGGCGAACTCCAGCTCGGCGCGGCCGGACCCGGAGCGCACCTCGGCCTCGGCGGAGCCGATCGCGGTGCCGCTGACCGAGCCGGAGCCCACGGCGGCCTTCAGCGGGCCGCGCACCCCGTAGAGCTTGACGCTGCCGGAGCCGCCGTGCACCGCGACGGGGCCGGTCAGGCCGCTGACCCGGACCGCGCCGGAGCCGCTGCGCACGGAGAGGCGGATCCCGGCCGGGACGGTCAGGTCCAGTTGGACCGAGCAGCCCAGGCTGGTGACGGCGAACCGGCCGTCACACTCGGGCCGCAGCCGGAGGGTGTCGCCGTCCCACTCCTTGCGGACCTTCGGCTTCCGCAGCGACCAGGAGAGCCGCTCCTGGACACGGACCTCGCCGTCGGCGCCGGGGACCACGGTCAGCTCGGCGCTGCCCGCCTCGACCTCGACGGCCCCGACCGGGTGGCGGTCGCTGGTCTCGACGCTGGTGTGGCTGGTGGTCTGGCGGGCGAGCTGCGCGTACACCTCGACGCCGAGCGGCGCCACCACGAACAGGGCGCTGAGCACGGCGACCAGGATCCACCGGCCCCGGTGCCGGGGGCGCTCGGCGTCCGGGGCGGGGCGGTGGTCCGGGCCGGGCCGGGCGGCGGTGCTCACGCGCCGACGTCCGGTGAGCCGCCGTCCTGCGAGCCGCCGTCCAGGAAGCGCAGGACGGCGAGGACGCGGCGGTGGTCGCCGTCGGCGACCGGCAGGTCGAGCTTGGCGAAGATGCTGTTGATGTGCTTGGCGACGGCGCTCTCGCCGACGACCAGCTGCTCGGCGATCCCCGCGTTGGAGCGCCCCTCGGCCATCAGGGCGAGGACCTCGCGCTCGCGCGGGGTGAGGCGGTCCAGCGGGTCGGTGCCGCCGCCGCGGCGCAGCAGCAGTTGGGCGACGACCTGCGGGTCCAGCGCGGTCCCGCCGCCGGCCACCCGCCGCAGGGCGTCGACGAACTCCTCGACGTCGGCGACGCGTTGCTTGAGCAGATAGCCGATGCCGCCGGACCGGGCGCTGAGCAGATCGGCCGCGTACCGCTCCTCTACGTACTGGGACAGCAGCAGGACGGCGGTGTCGGGCCACTGCCGGCGGATCATCAGGGCGGCCCGTACGCCCTCGTCGGTGAAGCCGGGCGGCATCCGGACGTCGACGAGGGCCAGCGTCGGCCGGTGTTCCTCGACGGCGGCGAGCAGCCCGTCGGCGTCCTCCGTCTCGGCGGCGACCTCGAACCCCGCCATCTCCAGGACCTTGACGAGGCCTATGCGCAGCAGTACCGAATCCTCGGCGATCACAGCCCGCACGGCAGCTCCACGGTGATGACGGTCGGTCCCCCGAGGGGGCTGGTGAGGTGGATGGTCCCGTCCACGGAGCCCACGCGCTTGGCGAGGCCGCGCAGCCCGGTGCCGGCGGCGGCGTCCGCGCCCCCGGCACCGTTGTCGCTGACGGTCAGGCACAGCAGGTCGCCGCGGCGGCGCACACGGACGGAACAGCGCGTCGCGCGGGCGTGCTTGGCGACGTTCGCCAGCGCCTCGGAGACGACGAAGTAGGCGACGGCCTCGACGGTGGGCGCGGGGCGCCGGTCCAGCTCGACGGTGAGCGCGACCGGCAGCGGGGCGCGGGCGGCGATGCCGGAGAGCGCGGCGTCCAGGCCCCGGTCGTCGAGGACGGCCGGATGCAGCCCGCGCACCAGGCTGTTGAGCTCCTCGATGGCCTCCTTGGCCTCGCGGTGCGCCTCGTCGATGACGGCCCGGGCCTCGGGCGGCAGGTCGGTGAGGGTGGCGCGGGCCAGGCCCAGGTTCATGGCGAGGGAGACCAGGCGCTGCTGGGCGCCGTCGTGCAGATCGCGTTCGATGCGGCGGCGTTCGGCGTCGGCGGCGTCCAGGACCCCGGCGCGGCTCTCGGCCAGGGTCTCCACGCGCCGCTCCAGCTCCTTGGCCCGGCTGGGGCCGAGCAGGGCGGCGGCCGCGTGGCCGTCGAGCCGGACGGCGGCCGCGGTGAACCAGGGGGTGGCGAGCAGCAGGAGCACCCCGGCGGCGGTGAACAGCGCGTACGCGTCGGTCCAGTCGGGCAGCCCGGCGTTGAGCGGCACCGCCCACAGCCAGGACAGCACGAAGGCGCAGAAGAGGCCTCCGGCCCAGCCGCCGACCACCAGCACGCCGGCCGCCGCGGCGAGCGGGGCGACGAGGAGGTGGTAGCCGTAACTCCGCCAGGTCGCCTCCGACCGCAGCCGTTCGACGAGCCCGCGCCAGGTGAACGCGCGGCTGTCCCAGGCGATGCCGGGCACGTCGAGGCCGAGCAGCGACCAGAAGCGGCTGCGCTGGAGCGTGGTGAGGAGGGGGCTGAGGAGGAGCATGAAGAGCAGGGCACTCGGGGTGTGTCCGGGCGCCAGGACCATGTACGTGATCGAACCCGCGGCGGGCAGCGCGAGCGGTATGCCCGCCACCGCGAAGGCGGTGTTGCGCCAGGCCCACGCCGACCAGGGAGCGTGCGCGGCGGCCCAGTCGGTCGCGCGCCGCAGCGGGCCGGGAGTTGCCATGTGCATACCGTAAACGCCCAGCTCGGAGCGGTGCCATCACGCTACTGCCCGCCCGGGGGTGAAGCTGGCACCACCCCCGGTTCGGGCCGTCGCGTTACTGATCTCAACGGCCGGGCAGGCGAGGCTTGTTGCCGTGTCCGGCGGACTGGCCGCCGGGCCGGAAGGAGACCGCCGCCATGACGCTCGTCGCCCCGCAGACCCGCATCCGCCGGCCGCGCCTGGCGACGCTGCTGACCGGCGCGGGGGTCGTCCTGGTGCCGTGGATGGTGGTCCTGGCCAGGACGCTGCCGCCGACGGTGGAGGTGTCCAACTGGCCGCTGGCCTGGATCGGTCTGGACGCCGGGCTCGCCGTGGGGCTCGCGGGGACCGGGGTGCTGCTGCGGCGCGGGGACCCGAGGGCGCAGGCCGCGGCGGCCGCGACGGGGGCGCTGCTGGTGATGGACGCGTGGTTCGACGTCACGACGTCGGCGCCGGGTCCGCAGCTCGCGACGGCGGTCGCGCTGGCGGCGTGCGTGGAGCTGCCGCTGGCGGCGGCGTGCGCCGTGGTGGCGATACGGCAGCCCTCCCGATAGCGGGGTTGCCCGCGCCCCCGATAGGGCGCCTGCCGTCCGCGCGGCCCGTGGGGGTTGTCCGTCGTCCGCGCCTCCGGTGGGGGCCGGTCGCGCAGTTCCCCGCGCCCCTTGAGGGGGGCGCCGCGGCCGGAGAGCTCGGCTCGGGCACGGACGCCGCCCCGACCACCGACGAGCCCCGTACCGCCGAATCGGCGGTACGGGGCTCGTCGTGATTCTCCGGCGCCCTCGGGGAGCGTCTAGCAGCCCAGCAGCCGCGCGCCCAGGTACGACTGGATCTGGTCCAGGGACACCCGCTCCTGGGACATCGTGTCGCGCTCGCGGACGGTCACCGCGTTGTCGTCGAGGGTGTCGAAGTCGACGGTGACGCAGAACGGCGTGCCGATCTCGTCCTGGCGACGGTAGCGGCGCCCGATCGCGCCCGCGTCGTCGAACTCGATGTTCCAGTTCTGCCGCAGGTCCGCCGCGAGGCCCTTCGCCTTCGGCGAGAGCTGCGGGTTGCGCGAGAGCGGCAGCACCGCGACCTTGACCGGCGCCAGACGCGGGTCGAGGCGCATCACGGCGCGCTTCTCCATGACGCCCTTGGCGTTGGGCGCCTCGTCCTCGCTGTAGGCGTCGAGGAGGAAGGCGAGCATGGAGCGGCCGACACCGGCGGCGGGCTCGATGACGTACGGGGTCCAGCGCTCACCGGCCTCCTGGTCGAAGTACGACAGGTCGCTGCCGGACGCCTTGGCGTGCGCCGAGAGGTCGTAGTCGGTGCGGTTGGCGACACCCTCCAGCTCGCCCCACTCGCTGCCGCCGAACTGGAAGCGGTACTCGATGTCGGCGGTGCGCTTGGAGTAGTGGGAGAGCTTCTCCTTCGGGTGCTCGTACCAGCGCATGTTCTCCTCGCGCAGGCCCAGGCCGGTGTACCAGTTCCAGCGCTCCTGCATCCAGTACTCCTGCCACTGCTCGTCCTCGCCCGGCTTGACGAAGAACTCCATCTCCATCTGCTCGAACTCGCGGGTGCGGAAGATGAAGTTGCCGGGCGTGATCTCGTTGCGGAAGGACTTGCCCATCTGCGCGATGCCGAAGGGCGGCTTCTTGCGCGAGGTCTGCTGGACCTGGCCGAAGTTGGTGAAGATGCCCTGCGCGGTCTCGGGACGCAGGTAGGCGACGGAGCCGCTGTCCTGGGTCGGGCCGAGGTGGGTGGAGAGCAGGCCCGAGAAGTTCTTGGGCTCGGTGAAGGTGCCCTTGTTGCCGCAGTTGGGGCAGTTGAGCTCGGCGAGGCCGTTCGCGGGCTCCTTGCCGTGCTTCTCCTCGTACGCCTCGATGAGGTGGTCCGCGCGGAACCGCTTGTGGCAGGAGGTGCACTCGGTGAGCGGGTCGGTGAAGGTGGCGACGTGGCCGGAGGCCTCCCAGACCTCGGTGGCCAGGATCACCGACGAGTCGATGCCGACGACGTCCTCGCGCGCGGTGACCATGTAACGCCACCACTGGCGCTTGAGGTTCTCCTTCAGCTCGACACCCAGCGGCCCGTAGTCCCAGGCGGCGCGCTGACCACCGTAGATCTCGCTGCACGGGTAGACGAAGCCACGGCGCTTGCTCAGGTTGACGATGGTGTCGATCTTGTCGGCGGCCACGTTGCTCTCTTCATTACGACGACGAATTGGACAGGTGCGGCGCGAAGCGCCTCGTTGAGGGGCGGCGGTCGGGTGACGGGCGGGCGAATGCTTCAGATTAGCGGCGGCCTCCACCCCTGGATCAAATCGGTATCCCGTCAGGCATCCCGCCAGCACCCGGAGAGGGTCGCCTCCGACCCCTTGTTGACAATCGTTTCCACTTTTGTTGAAAATGACTGTCATGAACGTACGACGCCTCATACCGGCCGCCGCCCTCTCCACCACCGTGGTGCTGGGCCTCGGCGCCCTGACCGCCTGCTCGGACGCCGACGCGGGCTCGGGCCGCAAGGACGGCAAGCTGGACGTGGTGGCGTCGTTCTATCCCATGCAGTACCTGGCCGAGCGCATAGGCGCCGGCCACGTCTCCGTACGCAGCCTGACCAAGCCGGGCGTCGAGCCGCACGACCTGGAGCTCAGCCCCCGGCAGACCGCCTCCCTCGGCCGGGCCGGGCTGGTCGTCTACCTCAAGGGCGTGCAGCCCGCCGTGGACAAGGCCATCGCCCAGTCCGGTGCCGAGCACACCGTCGACGCCGCCACGCTGACCAAGCTGGAGGACCACGGCACCGAGGTCGGCCACGGCCACGAGGGCGAGGAGCACCACGGCGAGAGCGAGGCGGGCGCCGACCCCCACGTCTGGCTGGACCCGGTCAAGTACGCCGAGGTCGCCCGGGGCGTCGGCAAGGCCCTGGAGAAGGCCGACCCCGACAACGCGGCGGACTACGAGAAGAACACCGCCGCCCTGGTCAAGGACCTCGGGGCGCTCAACGAGAAGTTCGCGGCGGGTCTGAGGACCACCGCCACCAAGACCTTCATCACCACCCACTCCGCCTTCGGCTACCTCGCCGAGCGGTACGGGCTGACCCAGGAGGGCATCGCGGGCATCGACCCCGAGGCCGAGCCGAGCCCCGCCCGGGTCAAGGAGCTCCAGTCCATCGCGAGGAAGGACCACGTCGACACGGTCTTCTTCGAGACGCTGGCCAGCGACAAGACGGCCAGGACCCTCGCCGGGGACACCGGTCTGAAGACCGACGTCCTGGACCCGCTGGAGGGCATCACCGACAAGTCCAGGGGCGAGGACTACCTCCAGGTCATGGAGTCCAACCTGGCCGCGCTCCGCAAGGCGCTCGGCGCGAAGTGAGCACCCCACCGTCCGCATCCGGCACATCGGAGGCACCCGTGATGGACCCCACGACGGAACCCGTCATATCCCTGCGCGCGGCCACCGCGACCCTCGGCTCGCGCCCCGTGCTGCGCGGCATCGACCTCACCGTCGAGCGCGGCGAGGTCGTCGCCCTGCTCGGCGCCAACGGCTCCGGCAAGTCCACCGCCGTGCGCTCGGTCATCGGCCAGGTGCCGCTCACCGGGGGCCGCGTCGAGCTGTTCGGTACGGAGCTGAGGCGCTTCCGGGACTGGGCGCGCGTCGGATACGTACCCCAGCGCACCACCGCCGCCAGCGGGGTGCCCGCGACCGTGCGCGAGGTCGTCGCCTCGGGGCGGCTGTCCCGTACGAAGCTGGGGCTGCTCTCCCGGGCGGACCGGGCGGCGGTGGGCCGGGCCATCGAGCTGGTGGGCCTCGCCGACCGCGCCAAGGACTCGGTGAACGCCCTCTCCGGCGGCCAGCACCAGCGCGTCCTGATCGCCCGCGCGCTCGCCTCCGAGCCCGAACTGCTGATCATGGACGAGCCGATGGCGGGCGTCGACCTGGCCAGCCAGGAGATCCTCGCCTCGACCCTGCGCGAGCAGGTCGCGGGCGGCGCGACCGTCCTGCTGGTCCTCCACGAACTCGGCCCGCTGGAGCCGCTGATCGACCGCGCGGTGGTGCTGCGCGACGGCTGCGTCACCCACGACGGCCCCCCGCCCGAGGCCACCGGCCAGCACGCCCTGCCGGGCCACGACCACGTCCACCCCCACTCGGCCGTCGAGCCGATCCGCACAGGACTGCTGAGCTGACCATGGAAATCCTCCAGACCGCCTTCATGCAGCGGGCGCTCATCGCGGCCGTCCTGGTCGGCATCACCGCGCCCGCCGTCGGCATCTACCTCGTCCAGCGCCGCCAGGCCCTGATGGGCGACGGAATCGGCCATGTCGCCATGACCGGCGTCGGCCTCGGCTTCCTGCTCAACACCAGCCCGGTGTGGATGGCGACGCTCGTCTCCGTCCTCGGCGCGGTGACGATGGAGCTGATCCGCGCGTACGGCAAGACGCGCGGCGACATCGCGCTCGCCATGCTCTTCTACGGCGGTATGGCGGGCGGTGTGCTGCTGGTCAACCTCTCGGACACCGGCTCCAACGCCAACCTCTCCTCGTACCTCTTCGGCTCGCTCTCGACCGTCTCCGACTCGGACGTCACCTCGATCTGCGTCCTGGCCGCGTTCGTGGTGCTCGTCACTGTCGGACTGCGGCGGCAGCTGTTCGCGGTGAGCCAGGACGAGGAGTTCGCGCGGGTCACCGGGCTGCCGGTGCGGGCCCTGAACCTGCTGGTCGCGGTCACCGCCGCGATCACGGTGACGGTGGCGATGCGGGCCGTGGGGCTGCTCCTGGTCAGCGCCCTGATGGTGGTGCCGGTCGCGGCGGCCCAGCAGGTCTCGCGCTCCTTCGCGGTGACGTTCGTCCTCGCGGTGGTCATCGGCACCACGGTCACCCTGGCCGGAACCGTCACCTCGTACTACCAGGACGTGCCGCCCGGGGCGACGATCGTGCTGCTCGCGATCGGCGCGTTCATCGCCCTGACCGCGCTCGCCGCGCCCCTGGCGCGCAGGCGCGCACGGGTGGCCGAAACCGCCGCGCAGCGGTGCACCCTGGAGGTGCCGGGCTCGCGTGCCGCGCCCGACGAGGCCACGGTCTGACCCCGACCTGGCAGAATGGCCCGACGACGTGAGCGGGCGACGGTTAGAGGGAGGCACCTGTGGCGACGGCTGGACCACCCGTACGCGGCCGGTCGACCAAGCAGCGGGCCGCCGTGGCGGCGGCCCTCGACCAGGTGGACGAGTTCCGCAGCGCGCAGGAGCTGCACGACATGCTCCGGCACCGGGGCGACTCGGTGGGGCTGACCACGGTCTACCGCACCCTTCAGTCGCTCGCCGACGCGGGCGAGGTCGACGTGCTGCGCACCAGCGACGGCGAGGCCGTCTACCGGCGCTGCTCCTCGGGTGACCACCACCACCATCTGGTCTGCCGGATGTGCGGCAAGGCCGTGGAGGTCGAGGGGCCGGCCGTGGAGAAGTGGGCGGACGCGATCGCGGAGCAGCACGGCTTCGTGAACGTGGCGCACACCGTGGAGATCTTCGGCACCTGCGCGGAGTGCGCGGCGGCCGGGGAGAAGCAGACGCGGTGACGTGGTGGCGAGTTGATGTGGTGCCGTAGTGATGTAGTGCCGTAGGCAGTACGGGCGCGGGGACGCGGTCCGTACGAAACGGACATACGCGTCCGAAGGGCCCGGCGGGTCGGTGGAATCCACTGACCCGCCGGGCCCTTTCGCGTACCCCTGAAGCGGAGGCTTGCAGACCGGTTGTCCCGTTCGTCAGGCCCCGAAGGGACATTCCGGGCGGGGCCCGGACGGGAGAACCCGTCCGCTTCCGGCCGGAGATCGCCGCCCGGCGGATCCCCAACTCACCTTTACCGGCAGGCCAGATGGGTAGGACGCACAGAGCGCCGGAACCGCCCTGCGAACGCTTTGGGCCAGACTCCATCCGCACTAAAGAAACCGTCGAGTTGGTTTCTATACACTCTTCTCCTCGGCTCCTGTCCCCCAGAAGCCCCCCTCCTTCCTGCGCGACAACGGAGTGACGCCATGAGCAAGCAGCAACGGGCTGAGCGGACACGTCAGACGCTGATCCTGGCCGCGGCCGAGGTGTTCGACAGGGACGGTTTCGCCCCATCCTCACTGACCGCGATCAGCACCCGGGCAGGCGTCAGCAACGGGGCGCTGCACTTCCACTTCGTCAGCAAGAACGCCCTGGCCGAGGCGGTGGGCGAGCACGCCATGACGTCCCTGCGGCAGATCGCGCCCCCGCGCGAGGCCGGGCACGGCCGGGCGCTCCAGGTCCTCGTGGACACCACGCACGCGCTGGCGTTCCGGCTCGGTGACGACGTGGTCCTGCGGGCCGGGTTCGGGCTCAGCTCGGACGCGACCTGGAAGGGGCCGACGGACCTGCGCCAGTACTGGGTCGACTGGGTCGGCGAGGTGCTGGCCGGGGCGGCGGCCGAGGGCGCGCTCGCCGAGGGGGTCGCGGTGGAGGACGCCAAGGCGGTGATCGCGGCGACCACGGTCGGCTTCGAGGCGATGGGGCGCAGTCAGCCGCGCTGGTCCTCACGGCAGATGTTCGGCAAGTTCTGGCGGCTGCTGCTGCCCCGCCTCGCCCGGGCCGACGCGCTGGGTTCGCTCAAGCCCGACGGCAGCCCCGGCCTGGCCGCGGCGCTGCCCCTCTAACCGCCCGGAGACAGGGACCCGGGCACAGGCGCCCGGACATCGATGCGGGGCCCGTCCAGCCGGACGGGCCCCGCTCTCGTCACGTACCGCCGGGGTGCGGGCGCCGGGGTGGGTCCGTGTCCCGCCCCCCGACGGGGCACGGACCCGCCTCGGCGCCCGCACGCGTCCATGGCCGGGCGGTCAGGCCCCGATCCGCCGGGGCGGGCGCGCGAACGGCGCGGAGTACGCGGCCGCCGGCACCCGGGGCGCCTGCCCGTCGAGCTGCCCGCCGACGGCTTGGGGACGCGTACGGGACGTGCCCGGCCGCGCGTAGGCCTCGCGCACCCGCCAGTGGCCCGGGAAGCCCTCGGCGGGGCCGTAGGAGACCTCGGGCCCAGCGGCCAGGCGGGAGGCGTCGCAGACGAGGATCTCGCCGGGCGCGGCCCGGGTGAGCAGCCGCTGGCAGAGGTCCAGCAGGACCCCGTTGACGGCGAGCGGGGTGGCGGGGTCGCCCGGGGCGAAGCGGACCAGGGCCCGGCCGGTCGCCACGGCCGCGTGCAGGCTCACGCCCCGGTCGGGGGCGACCGCGTCCCGTACGGCGGCGGCGGCCCGCAGCGCGCGCAGGGCGGCGCCGTCGCCGCGCGCGTCCTGGAACAGGCCGAGGGAGACCGGGCCGACGGAGCCGACGACCAGACCGTCGAAATGCTCGACCCGGGCGCGGGTGACCGCGCCGGCCCGCTCCAGTGCCTCGTCCAGACCGGCCGCCTCGTCGAATCCCGCACCGAAGCCGCCGCCGTGCCCGGGGGTGAGCCGGGCCTGGACGAGGAGGACGCTCACCACCTCACGACGCGTCACATCCGCCCGTACGGGCCCTCGTTGGGGCACATCGGTCGGCCGCACCGACGACCCCGTACGCTCCGGGACCTTGCCGTGCCTGCGGTGGCCGGAGACGGCGGTCAGCGTGCGGCGCCGCTCGCCGCGCTCGCACGGCTGCTCGGCGGCGACGGGTGCGAGGGCCGTCGGCCGCGCGGGGGCGGGGGCCGGACGCGCCGGGGCGAGGTCCAGGGACGGGTCGTGGGCGAGGATGGCCCGCTGGAGGCCGCGCAGCTCGTGGCCGGGCTCCAGACCCAGGTCCTCCACCAGGGTGGCGCGCAGGCGGTTGTAGACGGCCAGCGCGTGGGCCTGCCGCCCGCAGCGGTACAGGGCGAGCATCAGCTGACCCGAACTGCGCTCGCGCAGCGGCTCGGCCTCGACGGCGGACTCCAGCTCACCGAGGACGGCGTAGTGCTGTCCACATGCCAGCCGCGCCTCGAAGTAGTCCTCCAGGACGTCGCGGCGGGTGTTCTGCACGGCCCTGAGCTCGGGCCAGACGACGCCCGTCTCGGCCAGGTCCGCGAGCGCCGGGCCGCGCCACAGGCCGAGCGCGGCACCGAGGGAGGCGACGGCCGCCTCGGGGCGCCCGCCCGCGAGTTCGGCCCGGCCCTCTCCGACCTTGCGCCGGAAGACGTGCAGGTCGATCTGGTCGGGGTCGGTTCGGATCAGATACCCGGGCGCGCGGGTGATCAGCTCGGCGCCGCCCGCCCCCTCGGGGTCGCCCTCGCCGAGGATTCCGCGCAGCCCCCACACCGCGTTCTGAAGGATCTTGCGGGCCGTCGCGGGAGTGCTGTCCGCGCGCCAGAGCGCGGACAGCAGGCGGCTCGTCGGGACGACCTGGTTCGCCTGGAGCAGCAGACAGCCCAGCGTCGCCCGCTGCTTCACTCCCCCCAGAGCTACCCGCCGACCACCGGACATCACCTCCAGTGGGCCCAACATCCGAAAGCGCATAACTCCCCCCAGTCCTGTGTGCACCAGCGTGCCGCATTGACTTGTTGAGGAGATTACAAACCGGCATCCCGGTTTGTCAAAGGTAGGAAACGCGAACGAATCACCCAAAACCATAAGTGGATTACGAAGTTCCCGCGCCCACTCCACCAAAGGAACGGTACGACAGGTCGGTTTTGGCGCGCCTTACCGGGAGGCGGCACTGGGGAGGCGGCACCCGGCCCCGCGAACTGCGGCCGTGGGGCGGCGAACTGCGGCCATGGAGCGGCGATCTGTGACGTACGCGACAGCCGGCCGGGGTGATCCGCAGGGAAGTCCACGGTGAAGTGCGGGAATTCGAGGATTCCGGTCTCCCGCGACCGGGAATGCACGAGCGGGTCCTATCGGCCGGTCACCGAACGGTACCGAAGTCACCCTCTCGGCCATTTCCCGCAATTCCCCGCCCGAGGCCGCCCCCGGGCCCAGAAGTCACCGGCCGCGCGTCCCCGACTCCCGTTCCCACCAAGGGGCTTGGGCCCTATCCGGTACCCGGCGCTCTCCGTTGGGTTACCGGACGGTGGACAACTGCGGAGTAACGCCGGATACGGTCTCTCCAGGATGCTTCGAGGGTGGAGCTGTACAAACCACAGGGCGTTTCGCTCTCGATCTTTCCGCTTCAGCACCCGCAAGTTGAGGAGCAGTCGTCGTGCGCAAGGTGCTCATCGCCAACCGTGGCGAAATCGCTGTCCGCGTTGCCCGGGCGTGTCGGGACGCCGGGATCGCCAGCGTAGCCGTCTAC